>DASYVT010000196.1 GCA_035936835.1 Candidatus Methylomirabilota bacterium
GACGCTGAGCGTCGACGCGTCGGCCACCATCATCTGCGGCGCCGCGCGCTCCATCACGCGCTCCACTTCCTGCTCGGTCAATCGCCAGTTGATGGGATAGGCGATGATGCCCTGGCGCGCGCAGGCGCCGTACAGCTCGAGATACGCGGGATGGTTCTGCGCCAGGATGCAGATACGCTCGCCCTTGCCGATGCCCAGGGCCGCCAGGCCCTCGGCGAGCGCGTCGATCCGACGCCTGAATTCTCTGAACGACAGGGGGCGGTCGCCCTGGATGACGGCGGGCGCGTCGCCGTACACGGACGCGCCGCGCGCGATCATGTCGTAGACCGTGAATGCGTGCACACTCATGCCGGGCGGTCAGCCTCCCGTCACTGCCCGACGATGTCCTTCTTCTTGGGCCCGAGGATCGCCAGGAGCTCCTACGACCACCTTGATGGCCTCCAGCCCGCCGAGCCACTCCCTCTCCCTGTCGATGGCTAGCTCAGCCAGCGTTTGCGACGCTTGTAGTGCTTCACGTCCCGGTACGACTTCCGGGCACCCACCTCGGTCAATCCCAGGTAGAACTCCTTGATGTCGGCGTTATCGCGCAGCGAGGTCGCGGGACCGTCGAGCACGATCCGCCCGTTCTCCATGACATAGCCGTGCTGGGCGATGGCGAGGGCAAGGGCGGCGTTCTGCTCGACCAGCAGAACTGTGAGCTGCTCGTCGCGGTTCAGCCGCGCGACGATCTCGAAGATCTCCTCGACGAGCATGGGCGCGAGGCCCAGCGACGGCTCGTCGAGCAGAATGACGCGAGGATCGGACATCAGCGCGCGCCCGATGACGAGCATCTGCTGCTCGCCCCCCGAGAGATAGCCGGCCTGGACCGAGCGGCGGTCCCTGAGCTTCGGAAAGTACTGGTACACGCGCTCGATCCCGCCGGCGACCCGCTGGCGGTCGGATTGGATGTGGGCGCCGACGATGAGGTTCTCCTCAGTGCTCAAATGCTCGAAGACGCGGCGCCCCTCGAAGACCTGCGCCACGCCGCGCTTGACCATGTCGTAGGCCGGCACGCGGTCGATCCGCTCGCCGTTGAGCTCGATCGAGCCCTTGGTCACCTCCCCGCGCTCGGTTCGAAGGACCCCAGAGATAGCCTTGAGCGTGGTGGTCTTCCCGGCGCCGTTGGCGCCGAGGAGCGTCGTGATGCCCCCGTCACGCACTTCGAGCGACACCCCCTTGAGCACGAGGATGACGTTGTCGTAGACGACCTCGACGTTGTTGAGCGTCAGCATATCGGTCTCGGATCGGAGGGGGCGAGATGCCCCCTCCGATGCCTCTCTCCCGTTCTCGCGGCTGGCCTCTCGCCGCGCGCCGTCGCGGCTCTTACTTGGCGGCGGCCGCCTTGATGTGCTTGGCCACGACGTCGGTATACGCCGAGTACCACTCGGTGACCTTCACAAACTTGCCGCCCTTCACCTGCCAGATTTGGACGAGCCCGCCGCCCTCGTGGTCGGTCGGCGTGATCTTGAGCGGCGGCACGAGCCCGCCGAGGGTGAAGCCGGAGATCTTCTCGAAGCCGGCCTTCGTATCGACCCCGGTGATCTTCCCGTCCGGTTTGGCCTTGAGCGCGTTGCGGATGGCTTCCACGTGCAGCGCGGCAATGAGCACGCCGCGATTGTAGAAGACGGTGGAGGCCATCTCCTTCGGCGCCGGCTTGCCCTCCTTCTTGTACATCTCTCGGATCTCGTTCAGCACCGGGTAGTCGGTTCCGACACCTGCGAACTGCATCGTGTAGTACCCCTCGGCCGCGGCGAAGCCGCCGGCGGCGTCGATGTTCGCCTCCGCCGAGCCCCACACGAACGACACGACTTTGTTCAGCGGGTAGCCCACGCGCTTGAACTCCTTGATCGACACCGCGGGGGCGCCGCCGAAGAGATGCGCGATCACGGCGTCCGCGCGGTAGCGCTGGGCGATGTCGAGCACCTGGGCGCCCATCTCCACCCCCGGGGGCGGCACGGCGAAGATCTTGAGCTGGAAGCCTTCCAGGGTCGCAAGGTCCTCGAGCACCTCGATCGGCTCGCGCCCGGCGGGGTTGTCATAGAAGATGAATGCGATCTTCTTTCCCTTGAGGCTCCCGCCCATCATCTGCTTCTTCACAAAGTCCACCGCCGCCGCGCCCTGCGACCAGTAGGTGGCGGCGATGGGGAAGATGTAGGGATATCGGATGCCGTCGGCGGCGGCGGCGCTGCCGAAGCCCGGCGACGTGCCGGGGATCCGGTCCTCGGTCAGCTTGGCGGCGAGAGCGTAGATCTGGGGCGTGCCGTAAACGGCCATGGTCACCGCGCCCTCCTTCTTGTGGCGCTCGTATGACTCAACGGCCGGGGGCACCTTGTACTCGTGGTCGATCTCGAGGGCCTTGATTTTCCGGCCCTCGACCCCGCCCTTGGAGTTCACGAGGGCGATGTAGTCGTGGAAGCCGGGGCACAGGACGGTCCCCACGATCTGTGTGGCTCCCGTCCGGTCGCACTGCACGCCGATGACGATCTCCTGGCCTGCCGCCGGCGAGGCGCCCCCAAGGGCCCCCATCGAACCGATCACCACCATCAACAGAACGATCAGGCTGCGTCGCATGAGCTTCTCCTTTCCTCGCGTACCTCAGTACGCGAACGGCCAGATGCGGAAGTAGTTCCGGATGTTCCGCCACAAGCGATTCAGCCCGTCCGGCTCCACGACCAGGAAGAAGATGATCAGGGCGCCGAACAGCATGAGGCGGAGGTTGGGGATGAGGTTCAGCACGGTCTGCGGAGCGAAGAACAGGCCACCGAAGGACTCCATGGTGAGACGGATGACGATGGGCAGCAGGGTGATGAATATGGCACCGAAAATCGAGCCCAGGACGGAGCCGAGCCCTCCGACGATGATCATGGCCAGGTAGTCGATGGACACGCCGATCTGGAACTGCTCGTAGTTGGCGATGCCGAGGAAGTAGGTGTAGAGCACGCCGGTCACGCCGGCGTAGAACGACGAGACGGCGAAGGCCAAAAGCTTGTAGCGGAAGATGTCGATGCCGATGATCTCGGCGGCGATGTCCTGGTCGCGGATGGCGATGAAGGCGCGCCCCACGCGACTGCGCACGAGATTCATGGTTCCCACGATGGCGAGGACCACGAAGACGAGCAGGAAGTAGTACATATCGCGCTGGCTGGAGAGCACCATCGAGCCCAGGCGCGGCCGCGGGACGGAGATGGAGGCCTGCACCCCGCCGCTGATGAACGTCACGTGGTTGATGGTCCACTCGATGATGAGCTGGCCCGCGAGGGTCGCGATGGCCAGGTAGAGACCTTTGATGCGGAGGGAGGGGATGCCGACCACGGCTCCCACTGCCGCCGCCATGAGCCCGCCCGCGAGGAGGTTGACGGGCCATGGGGAGTCGAGGCGCGTGGCGAGGTTCGCCGCGGTGTAGGCGCCGACCGACATGAACGCCCCGTGGCCGATCGAGATCTGCCCCGTGTAGCCCACCAGGATGTTGAGGCCGAGCGCGCCGATGACGGCGATCCAGACGAGGTTGGCCACGGACAGGTAGTACTCGTGCAGCGCCAGCGGGATGACCGCGAAGAAGAGCACGGCGAGGACGGCCACCGTCCACCGGGCGATGGGCAGCGGGTAGAACGCCATGTCCGCCTCGTAGCTGGTCTTGAGGACTCCGCACTCACGATGGATCACGGCTCACACCCTCTCGATAATGCGCTTGCCGAAGATGCCGTACGGCCTGACCATCAGCGCAACGATCATGAGGACGTACGGGATGAAGTCCTTGGTTCCGCCGCCCACGTACGGGTCCACGTAGCCGGCGGCGATGTTCTCGACGATGCCCACGATGAGGCCGCCGACGATCGCGCCGGGGATGGAGTCGAGCCCTCCCAGGATCACCACCGGGAACACCTTGAAGCCCACCAGGGAGAGGTTCACGTCGACCCCCAGCAGGTTACCCCAGATAATGCCGCCCAGGGCGGATACCATTCCCGTCATCGCCCACGCCAGGCCGAAGTAGCGCTCGACGTTGATGCCCATGGCCATGGCCACCTGCTGATTGTCGGCGACCGCGCGCATGGCGATGCCTTTCCGGGACTTCATAAAGAACCAGCCGAACGCGGATAGAAACGTGAGACTCACCGCCGCGCCGAGCAGCTGGATCGGCGGGATGAAGAGCGGGCCGACGATGAACGGCGCCTCGCGGATGGGCAGCGGCAGCGTTTTGGTCCCGGCGCCGAGGGTGGACGGGCCGATACCGCGCAGGATGGAGGCGAGCCCGATGGTGGCCATGACCACGGCCACGACCGGGCGACCGATCAGCCGGCGCAGGACCACCCGCTCCAGCGCGAAGCCGAAGGCGACCATGCTCGCGAGGCCGAGGGAGATGGCCAGCCAGAGCGGCATCCCGCCCGCGGCGAGGCCCCCCGCGACCACCAGCGCCGCGATCATCACGAACTCGCCCTGGGCGAAATTGATGGCGTCGGTCGCCTTGTAGACGAGCACGAAGCCCAGCGCGATGAGCGCGTACATCAGCCCGACGAGGACCCCGTTGGAGAGCAGGAGCAGAAAGAAGCCGAAGTCGTCAGACACGAGCGGGAACTTTCTCGACGTCCTCGAGCCGGACGCGCGAGTGGATGGTTGCCTGCCGGCCGTCCTCGTACGTCACGACCGTGGAAAGCTCCACCTCGTCCTTGCCCGAGTAGAGCGCGTCGGTCACGGCGGCGTACTTCTCGGCGATGAAGCTGCGTCGGAGCTTGCGGGTGCGGGTCATCTCCGCGTCATCGGCCTCGAGGTCCTTGGTCAGCAGCAGGAACCGCCGCACCTTGGTCGAGTCCGGCAGCGTCGCATTGCCCTTCAGCAGCTCCTCGCGGATGAGCTCCCGCACCTCCGGCTTCTGCGAGAGATCCATGTAGCTCGTGTACGGCACGCGGTGCCGCTCGGCCCAGTTGCCGACCGTGTTCGAGTCGATGGCGATCATGGCACACACGGAAGGCCGCCCGTCGCCGAAGGCGACAGCCTCCCGGACGTACGGGCTGAACTTGAGCTTGTTCTCGATGAACTGGGGCGCGAAGGGCGTGCCGTCCGCCATGGCTCCCACGTCCTTGGCGCGGTCAATGATGACGAGGTGCCCGCGCGGATCGACGAACCCGGCGTCGCCCGAACGGAACCAGCCGTCGGCATCGATGACCTCTCGCGTGGCGTCGGGCGACTTGAAGTAGCCCTTGAACACCCCGGCGCCCCGGATCAGCACCTCGCCCTTGTCACCGATCTTGACCTCGATTCCCGGGCACGGCTTGCCGACCGTGGTCGGGTTGGCCTCGCTGTCGGGCTGGATGGAGACAAGCGCGGAGACCTCTGTCGAGCCGTAGACCTGCTTGAGGTTGACGCCGAAGGCCCGGAAGAAGCGGAACGTCTCGGGCCCGAGCGGCGCGCCGCCCGTATAGCACCAGCGCGCGCGACGCAGGCCAAGCTGGTCGCGGATCGGCCGGTACACGAAGAACTCGCCGAGCGCGCAGAGCAGGCGCAGCCCCGCCGGCACCGGGTTGCCGTCGGAGCGGAGGATCTCGGCCCGCTCGGCCACGGCGCGGGAGCGCTCGAACACCCAGCGCTTGAGCGGCGTGGCGTCGGCCGACCGGAGCTGCACGGAGGTCAGCATGTTCTCCCAGATGCGCGGAGGCGCCAGGAGCGTCGTGGGCCCGAGCTCGCGCAGGTCGCGCTGGACCGTTTCCGGGCTCTCAGGGCAATTGCAGCAGAAGCCGACCGCCAGGCTCAGCACGAGCGAGTAGATGGCGTCGCCGACCCAGGCCATGGGCAGGTACGACAGCCACTCGTCATCGGGCCGGACGTCTTCGGCGCGCATGAAGATCCGTGCCGTCTCGACGGCGTTGGCGTGGGTCAGCATCGCGCCCTTGGGGTTGCCAGTCGTGCCCGAGGTGTACGCGATCATGGCGACGTCGTCGGGCCGGCCCGCGTCCACTTCCCGCTCGAAGTAGCCCGGATGCGCCTTCTCGAACTCCCGTCCCAGCGCCTCCACGTCGGGGAAGGCCTTGAGCCAATCATGCCGATAGTGGCCCATGCCCCGCGGGTCGTCGAAGATCACGAGGCGGAGGGCGGGCAGCTGGTCTTTGAGTCCAAGAATCTTGTCCACCTGCTCCTGGTCCTCGGCGACGATGACGGACACCTCCGCGTGCTGCCAGACGTAGGCGAGCTCGCCCGCGATCGAGTCCTGGTACACGGGCACCGACACGCCGCCCAGCGCCTGCGCCGCCACCTGCGCCCAGTAGAGCCGCGGCCGGTTGTCGCCGATGACGGAGAGCTTCTCGCCGCGCTTGAAGCCGAGGGCCGCCAGGCCATGGGCAAAGTCGCGCACGTTGCTGTGATACTCGCTCCACGTATACGTCTGCCAGATCCCGCGGTCCTTTTCCCGGATGGCGGGGCGATCGCGGAAGTCTCGAGCGTTGCGCTGCAGCAGCATCGGGAGCGTCACGGGCTCAGCCACGGTCGGCCTCCTCGCGCACTTTCGTGTCGCCGAGATAGGCCTTGATGACGCGCGGGTTGGCCTTGACCTCGTCCGGCGTGCCCTCGGCGATCTTCTGACCCATATCGAGCACCGCGACGCGGTCCGAGATGTCCATCACCACCCCCATGTCGTGCTCGATCAGGATGATGGTCGTGCCCCATTCCTGGTTGACGTCGAGCACGAATCGCGCCATGTCTTCCTTCTCCTCGTGGTTGCAGCCGCCCATGGGCTCATCCAGGAGCAGGAGCTTGGGCTCGAGCGCGAGCGCGCGCCCCAGCTCCACGCGCTTCTGGAGCCCGTAGGCGAGGGACCCGGTCGGCTGCCGGCGCAGGTCCTGGATCTTCAGGAAGTCGATGATGTCCTCCACGCGCCGCCGGTGGGCGACCTCCTCCTTCTGGGCCAGCCCCCAGTAGACGAAGGACGCGAGCACGCCCGACTTCATGCGGACGTGCCGCCCGAGCATGAGGTTGTCGAGCACCGTCATGCCCCGGAACAGCGCGATGTTCTGGAAGGTGCGCGCCACGCCCAGCTCTGCGACGCGGCTGGGCTTGAGGTGCGTCAGGTCGGCGCCGTCCAGCAGGATGCGCCCCACGTCGGGATGGTAGAACCCGCTGATCATGTTGAGCAGCGTGGTCTTGCCGGCGCCATTGGGCCCGATGATGGAGAGGATCTCACCCTGCCGCACGTCCAGGCTCACGCGGGCTACGGCCTGGACGCCGCCAAACGCCTTGGACACCTCGCTGATCTCGAGCTGGTTGCTCACGACAGCCACCGCTTCCGGCGCTTGTAGTGCTTGACGTCGCGGTAGCTCTTGCGCTGGCCGACGCCCGAGAGCCCGAGGTAGAACTCCTTGATGTCCTCGTTCTCGCTGATCGCCTTGCGGTCGCCGTCGAGGACCACCCGGCCGTTCTCCATGACGTAGGCGTAGTCCGCAAAGCGGAGCGCCATGGAGACGTTCTGCTCGGCCAGGAGCACCGATACGCCCTCCTCCCGGTTCAACCGGCTGACGATGTCGAAGATCTCCTGCACGAGCATGGGCGCCAGGCCCATCGACGGCTCGTCCAGCAGCATGAGCTTCGGACGCGCCATGAGGGCCCGTCCGATGGCCACCATCTGCTGCTCGCCGCCGGAGACATACCCGGAGCGGACGCCCCGCCGCTCCCGCAGGCGCGGGAAGTACGTGTACACCAAATCCAGGTCACGCCTGATCGCACGGCCATCGGCTTGGGTGTAGGCGCCGGTGAGCAGGTTCTCGTCCACGGTCAGATGCTCGAAGACGTGACGCCCCTCCATGACCTGCACGATGCCGCGCCGCACCACCTCGGAGGGGTCCTTCCGCCTGATGCTCTCGCCCATGAACTCGATACTCCCCTTGGTCACGTCGCCACGCTCCGTCCGGAGCAGGCCCGAGATGGCCTTGAGCGTGGTGCTCTTGCCGGCGCCGTTGGCCCCGAGGAGGGCGACGATGCCCCCATCGGGGACGGCGAGCGACACGCCCTTCAACACGAGGATCACGTGATCGTAGATCACCTCGATGTTGTTCACCGCCAGCAGCGGCGAGGGCGTGTCGCTCACGGCGCCGTATCCTCCCACCACCGCGCTACTTCTCCTTCGAGCAGTCGCGCTGCGTGTAGTTGAGCTTCTTGCCTTCCTCGATGGCGGCCTGCTCGACCTTCGGGCGGACGACGTCGCGCATCGGCGCGAGCCACTCCGAGACGACCTGCCACTTCTGGCCGTTCCACTGCTGGATCAGCACGGGGCCATTGCCCTCGTGGTCCTCGCAGGAGACCTTGATCGGCCTCGTGAAGCCCTTCATGCCGAGCTGGTCGAGCCGCTGCTCCGTCAGGTTGAAGTTCTCGAACCCCCACCGGACCTGCTCGCCCGTGAGCACCTTGTTGCCGTACTTGCCCATCGCGGTGCGGATCGCCTCGACGGAGAACATCGCGTTGGCGACGCCGCGGTTGTAGAGCGGCGCGCCCATGTCCTCCTTCTTCCCGGCGCCCTTGCCCTTGTCATAGACGTGCTTGACGATGTCCTGGAAGACCCTGAAGTTGGTGCCCGGATGATGGAATGTCGCGCCCTTGTAGGCCTTGGCACCCTCGCCGGCGGGGACGACGTCGGAGTCGTTGGCCGACCACCAGTTGCCGATGAGGTGGTCCATCCTGAAGCCGGTGGACGCGGCTTCCTTGACCGCGACCTGATTCATCACGCCCCAGCCCGACAGGAAGATCCAGTCGGGATTGAGCCGGCGGACCTGGAGCCACGTCGCCTTCTGCTCCTGACCGGGATGGTCCACGGCAAGCAGCGTCAGCTCGAAGGTGTACTTCTTGGCCAGTTCCTCGAGCGTCGGGTTGGCTTCCTTGCCGTAGGGGCTGTTGTGATAGATGTGGGCGATCTTCTTGCCCTTGAGCTTGTCGAGCCCGCCCTCCTGCTGGCCGATGTAGCGGATGACGGCGGACGCCTGGCTCCAGTAAGTCGTCGGGAAGCTGAAGACCCAGGGGAACCAGCGCCCATCGGCCGCGGCGGTCATCCCGTAGCCCATGGAGAAGACGACGACCTTGTCCACCGCGGCCTTGGGGATCAGCTGGTAGGTGATGCCCGTGCTGTACGGGTTGACCAGCACCGGGTTCTTTGCCTTCAGCCGCTCGTAGCACTCGACGCCCTGCTTGGTGTCGTACTGGGTCTCGCACTCCTCCCAGACGAGCTTGACGCCGTTGATGCCGCCATCCCGCTCGTTGACCAGCGTGAAGTAATCCACGAACCCATTCGCGATCGGGATCCCGCTCGGCGCATACGGACCAGTCCGGTAGACTAGCAGCGGAACGAAAATACCCTGCGCCTGCTGCGCGGGCACGACGGAGGCTAAGGGCCCGAGCATGACCGCCAGGGCCAGCAGGCCGATCAACGCCATTCTTCCTCTCGTCATAGTTACGCTCCTTTGCGCTAGTGGGGAAACGGCCACAACCGAAGCTTCTCCTTCGTGATCTGCCACAGCCGCGCGAGCCCGTTCGGCTCGACGATCAGGAAGAAGATGATCAAAGCGCCGAAGACCATCAGCTCCATCTGCTTTTGCAGGGCCACCGGCAGCGACAGCCCGATCAGGTGGGGAACATTGGTCAGGAAGATCGGGACGAGCACAATGAAGCCCGCGCCAAGGAACGACCCGAGCACGCTCCCTAAGCCCCCGATGATGACCATGAACAGCACCAGGAACGACAAGTTGATGTCGAAGGCGAGCGTCTCGGCGCTGCCGAGGTACAGGAACACGAACTCGGCGCCGGCCACGCCGCAGTAGAACGAGCTGATGGCGAAAGCCAGCAGCTTGGTGCGCAGGGGACGCACGCCGATGATCTCGGCGGCGATGTCCCGGTCGCGAATGGCCATCCACGACCGCCCCACCCGCCCGCGCACCAGATTCTTGGCGATGAGGGCGAACACTGCGACGAGACCGAGCGCCACCACGTACCGCGCCCCGGCCGTCGACTGGGGTCCGGTGACCATGACCCCGAGCACGGTGCGCGTCGGCGCGGTGATGGTGCCGGACGAGGCGTAGTTCACGAACCACGGCACCTTGTTGAAGAGCCAGATGAGGAAAAACTGGGCCGCAAGCGTCGCCACTGCTAGATAGAAGCCCTTGATTCGAAGGCTGGGCACGCCGAACACGACGCCCACGAGGGCGGCGATGAGGCCTGAGAGGAGGAAGACAACGATGATATTGAGCCCGGGGAAGCTGGTCGAAAACTTGAACGCCGAGTAGGCGCCGACGGCCATGAATCCGCCCGTGCCCAGCGACACCTGCCCCGCGTATCCCGTGAGGAGGTTCAGCCCCAGCGCCGCCAAGGCGTAGATGAGAAACGGGATGAGAACGGCCTGCAGCCAGTAGTCGTTCGCGGCGAGCGGTGGCACCAGGAACGCCGCGGCGACCACCAGCAGGACAAAGATCCTATCCTGCACGACCGGGAAGATGGCCTGGTCGCTGGCGTAGCTGCTCTTGAACTGTCCGGTCTCCCTGTAGATCACGCGCCGACCCTCTCCCGATTTCTAGAGCGATGAGAAGGGTCCAGATGCGAGGCGCCGCCCGAGGGCCGCACGCGAGGCGTACTCTCTGTACGTTGAGCGTGCGGCCGAGGGCGGCAACGAAGCAGATGGGCCGTTATCATCGCTCTATACGCGCTCTATGATCTTCTCGCCAAACAACCCTTGGGGCCGGAACAGCAGGAAGGTCAGCGCCAGGACGTACGCGAACCAGTTCTCGATGGCCCCGCCGACGAGCGGACCCCAGTACACCTCGCCGAGCTTCTCTCCCACGCCGATGATGAGGCCGCCGACGATGGCGCCGGGCACCGATGTGAAGCCGCCCAGGATGAGGACGGGCAGCGATTTGAGCGCGATCAGCGACAGGCTGAACTGCACGCCGCTCTTGGCGCCCCACATGATCCCCGCCACGATGGCTACCAGGCCGGCCACCGACCAGACGACGACCCAGATGGTCTTGAGCGGGATGCCGATGCTGAGCGCCGCCTCGTGATCGTCGGCCACCGCCCGGAGCGCCCGGCCTATCTTGGTCCGCTGGAAGAGGACGGCCAGGATCGCCACCAGGACGGCCGCGGTCAGCGCCGCGGTCAGCTCCAGCCGGTTCATCTGCACCCCGCGCACGATGAACGAGGTGTCGGGGATCCCGACGTCGAGCTTCTTGACGTTGGCGCCCCAGACCATCTCGCCGAAACCCTCGAGGAAGAAGTTGAGCCCGATGGTCGCCATGAACAGGATGATGGGCTCTTGGTTGACCAGCGGCCGCAGCACCACGCGCTCGATGGCGAACGCCAGGGCGATCATGGTCAGCGCCGTCAGCGCGAGAGCGGCCGGCACCGGCACTCCGCGCTCCATCAGGCCGACCAGCGTGAGCGCCGAGAAGAGCACCATGACTCCCTGGGCGAAGTTGAACACGCCCGAGGCCTTGAAGATCAGGACGAATCCCAGAGCGACGAGAGAATACATGAGGCCCGCAGCGATGCCGCCGACGAGCACCTCGACGAGAAACGTGACGTTGCCCGCCATGTCGGCGAACGGCGCGAAGAACACCGCCCGGAGGAGGTCAACCATGGGCGACCCCCCCATGATCCACTCCCCCATGGGCGACCCCCCCATGGTCCACCCCAAGATAGGCGTCGATCACGACCTGGTCTTTCCGCACGACCTCGGGCGGGCCGTCGGCGATCTTCCGGCCGTAGTCCAGCGCCACGACCCGGTCGGAGATGTCCATCACCACGCTCATGTCGTGCTCGATCAGGGCGATGGTCGTGCCGAACTCGTCGTGGACGTCGAGGATGAAGCGGGACATGTCCTCCTTCTCCTCGACGTTCATCCCGGCCATCGGCTCGTCCAGCAGGAGGAGCTGCGGCTCGGCGGCCAGCGCGCGGGCCAGCTCCACCCGCTTCTGGAGGCCGTAGGGCAGCCGGCCGGCTGGCGTCTTGCGGATGGCCTGGATCTCCAGAAAGTCTATGACGCGCTCGGCGGCGGCCCGGTGCTCGAGCTCCTGCCGCCTGGCAGGCCCCCAGTAGATAGCGTCCAGGAGGAAGTGTCCGCGCATCTTGAGCAGCCGGCCGGTCATGATGTTGTCCAGCACGGTCATGCTTTTGAACAGGGCGACGTTCTGGAACGTCCGGGCGACGCCGAGGGCGGCCACGTCGTAGGGCTTGAGCTGGGTCCTGTCCTTGCCCTCGAACAGGATCCGCCCCTTCTGGGGATGGTAGAAGCCGCTGATGACGTTGATCAGGGTGGTCTTCCCCGCCCCGTTCGGGCCGATGATCGCGACGATCTCTCCTCGGTAGACGTCCACACTCACGTCGGAGAGCGCCTGCACCGCCCCGAACCGCACGGTGATGTCGTCGACCCGGAGTAGAGGCTCCCAGCGTGGGGCGCCTGCAGCGCCTGCTCCCGGGATCGGTCGCTCAGCGAGGGTCACCGGCATCTAGACCCCTTCCACGTCCATGATCCGCACCTGACGCTCCATGTCCGACGTCCTGCCGTCTTCGTAGGTCACCGTGACCTTCACGGCGACGCTCGCGGCCTTGGGGTCATAGAGAGCGGCAATGATGGGCGCATACCTCTCATTGATGAACCCGCGACGGAGCTTCCGGGTTCTCGTGATCTCGGCATCGTCGGGGTCCAGCTCCTTGTGCAGGATGGCGAAGCGCGTGACGCGCTGCGACGGAGCCAGGGTCTGGTTGGTCCGGCGGATCTCCTCGTGGAGCAGGTCGTAGGTGGCCGGGTTCTGGGCGAGGTCGGTGTAGCCCGAGTAGCCGATGCCGCGCCGCTCGGCCCAGTTCCCGACAACCTCCATGTCGATGTTGACCATCACGGCGACGTAGGGCCGCTCATTGCCCACCGCTACGGCCTCCTTGATGTAGACGCTGAACTTGAGCTTGTTCTCGATGTACTGGGGGGCGAAGACCGTGCCGTCGTGGAGGGTGGCCACGTCCTTGACGCGGTCGATGATGACCAGCTGCCCGTCCGGGTCGAAAAGGCCCGCGTCGCCGGTGTGGAGCCAGCCGTCCTTGAGCGCGGCGGCGGTCTGCTCGGGGCTCTTGTAGTAGCCCGAGAAGAGGCCCGCGGTGCGGATGAGCACCTCGCCCCGCTCGGAGAGCGTGATCTCGACGCCTGGGATGGGCGGCCCGACGGTCTCGAGCTTGACGTGGCCGTCACGGTGCAAGGTCGCCGGGGCGCAGCACTCGGTGGCGCCGTAGAGCTGCTTGAGGTTGACGCCGATGGCGCGGAAGAACTGCATCATCTCCGGCCCGAGGGCGGCGCCGCCCGTGATCGCCGCGCGGATGCGGCGGAAGCCCAGCTGGTCGCGGAGCGGGTCGAAGACGAGCCACCGCCCGAGGGAGCACAGCGCGCGGAGCCCCACGGACACGGGCTTGCCCTCGAGCTCGAGCTTGGCCTTGCGCATGCCGCGCGGAAGGAAGAACTTCGTCAGCCGGAGCTGGAGCCAGTTGGCATCCTCGATGCGCACCTGGGCCTGAGAGAGAATGTTTTCCCAAATGCGAGGCGGCGCGAATGTCATGGTGGGGCCGATCTCCCGGAAGTCGTGCCGGACCGTCGAGGCGTCCTCAGGGCAATTGACCGTGCAGCCGGAGAGAAAGGCCACCGCCAGCGAGAAGAAGCTGTCGCCGATCCAGGCCATCGGCAGGTAGGCCATCACCTCGTCGCGCTCGTCCAGCCGCTCGGCCTGAAGGAAGTTCCTGGCGGTGCTGATGAGCGCCCCGTGGGAGATCATCACGCCCTTAGGAAAGCCGGTCGTCCCCGACGTGTAGTTGATGATGGCGAGATCCAAGGCCTTGCCCTTGGCCACCTCGGCGTCCCAGTACCCAGGGTGCGCGACGGCGAACCCCGCGCCCAGCTCCTGGACCTTGTCGAGGCTCTGGAGGAATGGGTAGTCATAGTGCCGCATGCCCTTCGGGTCGTCGTAGATGACCATCTCGACCGCGGGCAGCTTGTCCTTCATCTCGAGGATCTTGTCCACCTGCTCCTGGTCCTCGCAGACGACCACGCGGGACTCGGAGTGGTCGATGACGTAATGCATCTCCGCGGCGATGGAGTCCTGGTAGATGGGCACTGGCGCCCCGCCCAGGGCCTGGGCCGCCACCATGGTCCAGTAGAGCTGCGGGCGGTTATCGCCGATGACGGCAATCTTGTCGCCGCGGCGGAAGCCCAGGCTGGCCAATCCCAAGGCGATGCGCTGGACGTGGTCCGCGTACTGGCGCCACGTGTAGGCCTGCCAGATGCCGAATTCCTTCTCGCGGATGGCGACGCGGCGATTCCCCCAGCGCTCGGCCTGGGCGAGCAGGAGCTGCGGCAGTGTCTCGGCCGAGGGCTCCATCACACCGTCGTAACGCAATCGGGGCGCAGTCGACCGCGCCCTGCCGCGCGGGTCGCGTGGTTGTACACCGTGCCCTGCCCGCCTACGCCGTTGGAGTGCGTCTCCATACCCCTATCCCAAGCATTCGTCCGGCCGCCGATCTGGAGATCTCGGGAGTGTCGCAGCGCTGAACCTCACGCTGGAGTGGCGAGATTCTAGCCGAGGGTCATGGGCCTGTCAAGCCATTGGCTCGGTAAGACAAGGGTTTACGGCCCCTCTGTTAGGATGAGGGACGCAATGGCGGGATGGCTCATTTGGCTGATTCTGGGGTCCGCCGGCGCGGCAGCCCAGCTCGAGCTGGACTGCGCCGCGCCCGAGCGCGCCCGGGCGCTCATCGACTACGCCCGGCTGTCGGAGATCGAGCAGGTCGAAGACATCCACCGGGACGCGCTCGACAAGGCTCTCGCCCGCTGCCAGGCGGGAGCCGGCCGGGAGGCCTGCCGAACCGGAGAGCGGCGGCAGGCCGGTCTCGAGTGGGAGCGCAAACTGGCGGAGATCAAGGCCAGATACGAGAAGATACACAAGGACTTCGAAGACCGGTGCCGGGCCTCGATCGCGCGGGGCGGCCGAGGGACTACAGAGGCCTCTTAATCAACTTGGCTAGCTCGCCCACCACACCGCGGCGGAAGGTCAGCACACAGACGACGAAGATCAGCCCCTGGACGACCGTCACCCAGGCGCCCAACTGGGCCAGGTAGTGCTCGAGGGTGATCATGATGAAGGCCCCGACGACGGGCCCGAACACCGTGCCGAGTCCTCCCAGAAGCGTCATGAGCACCACCTCGCCCGACATGGTCCAGTGCACGTCGGTCAGCGAGGCCAGCTGGAAGACGATGGCCTTGGTGCCGCCTGCGAGCCCCGCCAGCGTGCCCGAGAGCACGAAGGCCAGGAGCTTGTAGCGCTCGGCGGCGTAGCCCAGAGAGACCGCGCGCGGCTCGTTCTCCCGGATGGCCTTGAGCACCTGCCCGAACGGCGAGTGGATGACCCGGTAGATCACGAGGAAGCCCGCCAGGAAGATCGCCAGCACCACGAAATACATCGTCAGCGTGTGACGCAGGTCGAACACGCCCAGGAACATCCCGCGAGGCACAGCCTGGATGCCGTCTTCCCCATGGGTGAAGGGCGCCTGGACGTAGAAGAAGTAGACCATCTGCGCGAGCGCGAGCGTGATATTGGCGAAGTAGATGCCCTTGCTCCGGATCGCGAGCGCCCCGATCACGACGCCGAGAGCCGCCGCCGCGACGGTGCCCGCCAGGATGGCGAGTTCGGGCGGCCACTCCCAGACCTTGGCCGTGTGCGCAGAGATGTAGCCGGCAGACCCGAGGAAGACGGCGTGGCCGAACGACAGGAGCCCGACGTAGCCGATCAAGAGACCGAACGCGCACGCGAAGAGGCCGAAGCAGAGGGCCTTCATGAGGAAGAGCGGGTAGACGAAGAAGGGCGCCACCACGAGGAGAAGGACCATGACGGCAAAGGCCACGATCTGGTGACTGCCGGACGCGGCGGGCGTCTCGAGGACGGGCGCGGCCGCAACCTCCGGGGCCGTGGCCACGCTACTTGTCCTGCCCGAAGAGGCCCGTGGGCCTGAACAAGAGCACGACAGCCATGATCACGAAGATCACCGTGTTGGAGGCTTCCGGGTAGAAGACCTTGGTCAGCCCCTCGACCACGCCGAGGGTGAAGCCGGTGATGATGGAGCCCATGATGGACCCCAGGCCGCCGATGACGACGACCGCGAAGACGACGATGATCAGGTCGGCGCCCATGAGCGGGTTGACCTGGTAGATGGGCGCCGCCAGCACTCCTGCGACGCCCGCCAGGGCGACCCCGAAGCCGTACGTGAGCGTCACCATGCGCGGCACGTTGACGCCGAAGGCCTGGACCAGCGCCGGGTTCTCGGTGGCGGCCCGCAGGTACGAACCCAGCTTGGTCCGTTCGATGACGTACCACGTCCCGAGGCACAGCCCGAGCGAGAACACGATGACCCAGGCGCGGTAGTTGGGCAGGAACATGAAGCCCAGGTTTCGCCCGCCTGCGAGCTGCGCCGGCATGGCGTACGGCAGTCCCGAGGAGCCGAACTGGTGACGGAACATCCCCTGGATCACGAGGGCGAAGCCGAAGGTCAGCAGGAGGCCGTAGAGATGGTCGAGGTGGTAGAGCCGCCTGATCATGGTCCGCTCGAGGACGATGCCGAAGAAGCCCACGACGATCGGCGCCACGAGAAGCGCCCACCAGTACCCGAGCCCCGACCACTGCAGCAGGAAGTATGCGGCGAACGCGCCCATCATGTACTGGGCGCCGTGTGCGAAGTTGATGATGTTGAGCAGG
Source organism: Candidatus Methylomirabilota bacterium (assembly GCA_035936835.1). Classification (NCBI taxonomy): domain Bacteria; phylum Methylomirabilota (SeqCode); species Candidatus Methylomirabilota bacterium. The sequence goes on from DASYVT010000196.1 coordinate 16,782, forward strand.
CCGAAGATGACCGACAGCCCGAGGCTCAGCACGGCGTAGAAGGAGCCGTTGATCAGCCCGATCAGGAGCTGACCGAAGAGCGCCTGGGTGGGTACGCCGAAGACGGTGGACACTATTGGGTGTTGACCGCGCTGGCGGGGGCGTGCGGCTTGGCGGCGGAGAGCGGGGGCACCCCCGCTCTCCGCCGCGCCCTCACGCTACTTCTTCACCAGCGGGCAGTCGCCCTGGTCGATGGGGCGAAAGGCTTCGTTGGCCGGGATGGTCGCCCGGATCTTGTAGTAGTCCCACGCGTACTTCGACTCCGAGGGCTTCTTGACCTCGATGAGGTACGCGGGATGGATCTTCCGCCCGTCCGCGCGGATCGTGCCCTTGCCGAAGAGCGGATCATCCGTCGGCATCTCCTTCATCTTGGCGATGACCTTGGTGCCGTCGTCCGACTTGAGCGCCTCGACCGCCTTCAGGTAGTGGGACACGCCGGCGTACACGCCCGCGTGGATCATGGTCGGGTGGATGCCCCGGTTGCGCTCGGCGAAGCGCTTCGCGAAGGCGCGCGTCTTATCGTTCATGTCCCAGTAGAACGTCTCGGTGAAGAGCAGCCCCTGGGCCTTCTCGAGGCCGAGGGCGTGCACGTCGGTGAGGAAGACGAGGAGGCCGGCGAAGTTCTGGCCGCCCTTGACGATGCCGAACTCGGCGCCCTGCTTGATCGCGTTGGTCGTGTCGCCGCCGGCGTTGGCGAGGCCGATGACCTTGGCCTTCGAGGCCTGCGCCTGCAGGAGGAACGACGAGAAGTCCTGCGTGCTGAGCGGGTGCCGGACCTTGCCCAGCACCTTGCCGCCGTTCTTGAGCACGACCGCCTCGGTGTCGCGTTCGAGGGCGTGGCCGAAGGCGTAGTCGGCGGTGATGAAGAACCAGCTGTCCCCGCCTGTCTTGACGACCGCGTTGCCCGTACCGTTGGCCAGCGCCCAGGTGTCGTAGGTCCAGTGGACGGTGTTCGGCGAGCAGGCCTTGCCCGTCAGATCGGAGGTCGCGGCCGACGAGACGATGAACGCCTTGGCCTTGTCCCTCGTGATCTGGCTGACGGCGAGCGCCACGCCGGAGTTGGGCACGTCGACGATCAGGTCGACCTTGTCCACGTCGTACCACTGCCGGGCGATGGCCGAGCCGACGTCGGCCTTGTTCTGGTGGTCGGCGGCGACGATCTCGACCTTCATGCCCTTGGCGGCAGCGCCGAAGTCCTCGACCGCCATGCGCGCCGCGACCACGGAGCCGGCGCCCGCGAGGTCGGCGTACAGCCCGGACTGGTCGTTCAGCACGCCGATTTTGATGACGCCGTCCGAGATCTGGGCCTGAGCCGGGTCGGCGGCGAAAGCCAGCAGCACCGCCAGCACTATCAGTGTCTTCCTCATCATGGGTCTCCTGCTCCTTTGTTCGGGTGGTAACAGATCCGGGCGCCGGAATTATACCCCAAGGTAGTCGTGCAGTCTGCCCATGCTCGCCTCGAGCGCCTCGTTCGGGATCATGTCCACGACGCAGCCGCGCTCCATGACGTAGTGGCGGTCGGCCATGGTCGCCGCGAAGCGGAAGTTCTGCTCGACGAGCAGGATCGTGAATCCCTCGGCCTTGAGCCGTCGGATCGTCGCGCCGATCTGCTGGACGATCACCGGCGCCAATCCCTCGGTCGGTTCATCCAGCAGCAGGAGCCGGGCCCCTGTGCGGAGGATCCGGCCGATGGCCAGCATCTGCTGCTCGCCGCCCGAGAGCTTGGTACCCTGGCTCCTCAGCCGCTCCTTGAGGTTGGGGAAGAGCCCGAAGATGGCGTCAGCGCCGAGGCCGCCTTCGCGGACGACGGGCGGGAGCAGCAGGTTCTCCTCGACGTTGAGGCTCGCGAAGATGCCGCGCTCCTCGGGGCAGAAGGCCAGGCCCAGGCGCGCGATGCGGTTGGACGGCAGCATGATGAGCTCTCGCCCGTCGAAGCGGATCGACCCGCGGCGGCGGGACACCATGCCCATGACTGACTTGAGTGTCGTAGTCTTCCCCGCGCCGTTGCGGCCGAGGAGCGTCACCACCTCGCCCTGCCGCACCTCGAAGTCCACGCCGTGGAGGATGTGCGACTCGCCGTACCAGGCGTGGAGGTCCCGCACTTCGAGCAGCGCGCCCCCGGGCGGCCGACCATCAGCCATCGGGCCCTCAGCCATCGGGCTCTCAGCCGTCACCCTGGCCCATGTAGGCCTGGATGACGTCGGGGTTGCGCGACACGGCGGCGTAGTCGCCCTCGGCCAGGATCTCGCCGCGAGCCAGGACCGTGATGGTGTCCGACAGGTTCGCGACGACGCTCAGGTTATGCTCGACCATGAGCACCGTCCGGTTCGCCGCGGCCTGCTTGATCAGGGCGGAGATGCGGTCCACGTCCTCGTGGGTCATACCGGCCGTGGGCTCGTCGAGCAGCAGCATCTCGGGCTCCAGCGCGAGCGTCGTGGCGATCTCGAGCGCGCGCTTCCGTCCATAGGGCAGCTCGACCGCCTGGAGCCCGGCAAAGCCGCCCAGCCCGACGGCCTCCAGCAGCTCCAGCGCGCGATCGTTCAGCGCATCGAGCGCGGCCTGCGAGCGCCAGAAGTCGAACGACCCGCCGCGCCGCCGCTGGAGCGCGATGCGCACGTTCTCCAGCACCGTCAGATGCGGGAACACGGCCGAGATCTGGAACGAGCGCACGAGCCCGTGGCGCGCGATGTCCGCCGGGCGCGAGCCCGTGATGTTCCGGCCGTTGAAGGTGATGCGCCCGCGCGTCGGCACCAAAAAGTGAGTCAGCAGGTTGAAGCAAGTGGTCTTCCCCGCCCCGTTCGGCCCGATCAGGGCGTGAATGGTCCCGCGCCGAACCCGGAGGCTGACGTCCTTGACCGCCACGAAGCCACGGAATTCCTTCGTCAGACCATCGGTCTCGAGGATCACGTCGGTGGGCATGTTCGGCCGATGATAACGGTGGCGTTCGGACCGCGCAAGCGGATATCATGCGTGCCATGAGCCCACGACTCCTCTTCATCGGCGCAGGCGCGATCGGCAGCTATCTCGGCGGCTTCCTCTCCCGGGCCGGGCACGAGGTGACGCTCGTGGACCCCTGGCCCGCGCAGGTCGAGGCGATACGCGCCCACGGCATCAGCGTGAGCGGGCCGCATGAGCCCTTCGAGGCGCGGCCGGCGGCGCTCCACATCCACGAGGCGCAGCGGCTCGGGGCCGACTTCGACGTCGCATTCGTGGCGGTCAAGGCCTACGACACCGCGTGGGCGACGCACATGGCCCTTCCTCGCCTCGGGCCTGATGCCTACGTCGTCTCGGCGCAAAACTGCTGGAACGACCCCGTCGTGGCGGCCATCGCCGGGCCGGATCGCTCGGTCGGGCTCGTCATGTCCAAGATCGCGGTCGCCCTCTGGGAGCCCGGGCGCGTCGAGCGGGGCGCCGAGAAGGGCAGCGGCTCCGGGCACGACGTGTTCCGCGCCGGCGAGCACGACGGCAGGATCACGCCCCGCGTCGAGGCGCTGGCCAAGATGCTCTCCGTCATCGACGGCGCCAAGGCGACGGACAACCTCTGGGGCGAGCGCTGGTCCAAGCTCTGCGCGAACGCGATGGGGAATCCCGTGCAGGCGATGACCGGGCTCGGCAGCCTCGAGATCGCGGCACAGCCGCGTGGGCGCGAGATCACCATCCGCCTGGCATCCGAGTCGGCCCGCGTCGGGCTGGCGGCCGGCTACTCGATCCCCAAGTTCGGCGGCGCGGAGGCGAAGACCTGGGCGGCAGCGGACGACGGGGCCGTCTACGCCGAGCTCGACGCCATGCTCGTGCCCAAGGGCGGCTCGGGCCGGAACTGGCGCGCTTCGATGGCGCAGGACGTGACCAAGGGACGGCGCTCGGAGATCGAGCAGATGAACGGCCACGTGGTGGCTCGCGGGCGCGAGCTCGGGGTGGCGACGCCCCTCGGGTCGGTCGTGGTCGGCCTCGTGCGCGAGATCGACGCGGGCGCCCGCAGGCCCGCCCCCGAGCTGATCGAGCAGGCGCTCACGGCCGCCGGCGCCTAGCTCCGGCGGGGCCTAGCGGGTACGAGGGAAGAAGCGGGCGTCCCTCTTCGAGGCGTCCCAGGCCTGGTTCGCCACCTCGATCTCCCACGATCCCATGCAGTCCTGCTGCGCGCGCACGATCTCCTCGATCATGTCGCGCGGGTCCGCGTGGAAAGACGCGTGCAGGAGCCGCTTGGCGTGGCCCGTGGCCGTGCGCGAGGCGTGGAAAGCCTTCTCGACGATCTCGCCGAGCTTGGCATCGATCTGCGCCGCCGGCACCACCCAGTTGACGAGCCCCATGGCGAGCGCCGCGCCGGGCTCGATGTGGTCGTTCAGCAGCGTCAGCTCCTTGGCGCGCCCGAGACCGATGATGCGGGCAAGCCGCAGAATGGAGCCGTCCGGGATGAGGCCGTGGCGCGTGGCGCCGAGCCCAAGGACGGCGTCGTCGGCCGCCAGGCGCAGGTCGCACGCGACCGCGAGTTGGAGCCCGCCGCCGATCGAGTAGCCGTGGAGCACCGCGACCACGAGCTTGTCCATGTCCTCGAGGCAATTGAGCCCGCGGATCCAATGCCGGTAGAAGGCCTCGCCGATGCGCCCCGCCGAGAGTTCCTCCCTGTCCATGCCCGAGGAGAACGCCCGGCCCCTGCCCCGGACGACGACCACCCAGACGTCCCGGTCCTTGGCCGCGGCCTCCGCGTGATCCGCCAGCTGCGCCGCGAGATCGTGGTGAAGGGCGTTCAGCACGCCGGGACGGTTGAGCGTGAGCGTGGCGACGCCGTCCCGCACCTCGTAGAGCACGCTCGGCTCCGTCATGGGGACGTCCGCTCCTGACCGAATCCGAGAATGTCGCGGGCTATGACCATGCGCTGGATCTCCGAGGTGCCCTCGCCGATCTCTGTCACCTTGGCGTCGCGGAAGATACGCTCGATGGGGAACTCCGTGATGTAGCCCGCGCCGCCGTGAATCTGGAGCGCCTTGCTCGCGGCCTTCATCGCGACCTCAGACGCGAAGACCTTTGCCATCGATGCGGCCGTCTTCGCCGGCCGTCCCGCGTCCTTGAGGGCCGCGGCGCGGAGCGTGAGGAGGCGCGCGGCCTCGACCTCCGTGCCGATGTCGGCGATCATGCCCTGGAGCCCGTTGAACTCGGCCAGCGTCTTGCCAAAGGCCCGCCGCTGCTTCATGTATGCGAGCGCCTGGTCGAGCGCGGCCTGCGCGATGCCGACAGCCATGGCGGCCATGGCGACGCGGCCGCCCTCGAGCACCTGCAGGGTGTTGACGAAGCCCTTGTGGAGCTCGCCCACGAGGTTGGCGGCGGGCACGGCAACGCTGTCGAAGATGAGCTCGGCGGTGTTCGAGGCATGGAGCCCGAGCTTCCGGTAGGGGCGTCCGGCGCTGAAACCCTGCATGCCCCGCTCGAGCACGAAGGCGGAGATGCCCTTGTTGCCCCGCGCCGGGTCGGTGACGGCCATCACGACGGCGACCTCCGCCACGCCCGCGTTGGTAATGAAGGCCTTGCTGCCATTGAGAATGAAGCGGGGGCCGTCGGGGACCGCTCGCGACGTCATCGCCGCGGCGTCCGATCCCGATCCCGGCTCGGTCAGCCCCCAGGCGCCCAGCATTTCGCCGCGCGCCAGGCGCGGCAGGTACGCCGCCTTCTGCTCCTTCGAGCCGAAGAGCGCGATGTGGTTCGTGCAGAGGGAGTTGTGGGCCCACATCGTGATGCCCACCGAGGCGTCGACGCGGTTGAGCTCCTCGACGGCCAGCGCGTACGAGACGTAGTCGAGCGCGGCGCCGCCGTACTCCTCCGGCACGAGCGCGCCCAAGAGCCCGGTCTTGCCGAGGCTCTGGAGGATCTCGTGGGGGAACTCGTGGGCCTCGTCGTAGCGGTGGATCACGGGGGCGACCTCGGCGAGCGCCCACTCGCGGGCCATGGCCCGGACCGCCCGCTGCTCCCGCGTCAGCTCAAAGTCCACGCGCTATCTCCCTTGCCACGACCACCAACCCCAGCCGGCGCCGCGAGCCGGGGGTGCCTTCCGGAGCGAGTCCGACGAGCCGTAGCGCGCCCCGAAGCGCAGGGCGCCGCCGCCGCGCGAGCCGTCCCTGCGGAGCAGGGCGGCGAGCGCACCCCCTCTGGGGGATGGGGGGCGGGCGGAGGCGCCCGAGCGAGGCGGCGCGTCTAGGCGAGGAGGTCTCGGCGGAGGAAGGCACCCCCGGCTCGCGGTGCCGGCGGACTGTCCGCACAGGGCTCATACAGCAGCTCGAATGTTGTCGCGGACGAAGCGGATGATGTCCTGGGTGGAGGTGCCCGGCGTGAAGAGCTCCTTGACGCCCATCGCCTTGAGCGTCTTGATGTCCTCGGCCGGGATGATTCCGCCTCCGAACACGGCGATGTCGTCCGCTCCCTTTTCCCTGAGCAGCTCCAGCACGCGCGCGAAGAGGTAATTGTGGGCGCCCGAGAGCACGCTCAGCCCGACGGCGTCGGCGTCCTCCTGAACGGCCGTCGCGACGATCTGCTCGGGCGTCTGGTGGAGCCCGGTGTAGATGACCTCAAAGCCGGCGTCGCGGAGCGCCCGCGCGACGATCTTGGCGCCGCGGTCGTGCCCGTCGAGACCCGGCTTGGCCACCACCACCCGGATTTTGCGCTCGGTCATGAGATCCCTCGCTACCCGAACATCGCGCGGATACGGTCCGCGATGCCCATGATCTCCTCCCGGTTGCCCGGGACGAGCTTCCAGTCGAAGCCCTTGCCGTCGCCGGTCCAGCGGGGAATCAGGTGCAGGTGGAAGTGCGGCACGGACTGGAAGGCCGCCGCCCCGTTGGCCTGCAGCACGTTGAGCCCGTCGGGGCTGAACGCTTTCCGCAGCGCCCCGGCGACCTTCTTGGCGGTGGTGATGGCGGCCTTGAGGTCCTCCACGTCCGCGTCGTAGAGCGTCGCCGCATGCGCCTTGGTGGCGACGAGGCAGTGCCCGCGGGTGAGCGGGTTGATGTCCATGAAGGCGAGCGTCCGCTCGTCGTCGTAGACCTTCGCGGACGGGATCTTCCCGTCCCGGATCATGCAGAAGACGCAGTCGGCCATGGCTAGACCTCGACCGTCCAGCCGTGCGGATCCGGCGCGGTGCCGTACTGGATGCCGACGATGGCGTCGTAGAGCTTCTGGGTGGTCGGCCCGATCTTCCCGCCGCCGACGACCATGCGGTGGCCCTTGTAGGCGAGCTCGCCAACCGGCGAGATCACGGCCGCCGTGCCCGTGCCGAAGACCTCCTCGAGCGCGCCCGCCTTGTGGGCCGCCACGACCTCGTCAATCGAGATCTGGCGCTCGCTGACCTTGGCGCCCCAGTCGCGGAGCAGCGTGAGCGCCGAGTCGCGCGTCACGCCCGGCAGGATGGTCCCGCCGAGCGGAGGCGTGATCACCTCACCAGCGATCTTGACCATGATGTTCATGGTACCGACCTCGTCGATGTACTTGCGGTGCACGCCGTCCAGCCACAGGACCTGCGTGAATCCCTCGTGCTTGGCCTCTTCGCCCGCCATGAGGCTCGCGGCGTAGTTGGCGCCGGTCTTGGCGCCGCCCAGGCCGCCCTCGACCGCGCGCACGTACTTCTCCTCGACGCGGATCTTCACCGGCGCCATGCCCTCGGGGTAGTAGGCGCCAACAGGCGAGAGGATGACGAAGTAGATGTACGACTTGGCCGGGCGCACCCCGAGGAAAGCCTCGCTCGCGATGATGGTCGGGCGGACGTACAGCGAGGTCCCGACCGTTTTCGGCACCCAGTCGCGCTCGATCCCGACCAGGGTCACGAGCGAGCGAAGCGCCAAGTCCGGGTCGAGAGGCGGGATGCACATCCGCTCGGCAGAGTGGTTCATGCGCTGCACGTGCTTCTGCGGCCTGAAGAGCCGCACCTTGCCGTCCACTCCGCGGAAGGCCTTGAGCCCGTCGAAAATCGCCTGGGCGTAGTGCAGCACCGCCGCGGCCGGATCGAGCGGGATCGGCCCGTACGGCTCGACCCGCGGGTCGTACCACCCCTTTTCCTCCTGGAAGTTGGCGACGAACATGTGATCCGTAAAGAGGGTCCCAAAGCCCAGAGCCGAGTCCTTCGGCTTGGGCTTGTGCATCGTCGCCTTGACGATCCTGATCGCGTCGGACATGGCGCCGCCCCCCTAAAAGATGATCGGTTCCCGGTAGAGGCCAAAAACCTGGCGGTAGACGTCGGAGATCTCGCCGAGCGAGACGTAGTCCTTGACGGCGTCCACCAGCACGGGCATGACGTTCTGGCCGCCCCGGCACGCGTCGGCCAGCTGCTTGAGGCGCTTCTCGACCCTGGCCGTATCGCGCGAGGCCTTGGTGGCCCTGACGGCCTCCACCTGCTCGCGCTCGATGGCCTCGTCGAGCTTGAGGTATTCGACCGGCTTCAGGTCGGCCATGACGTACTTGTTGACGCCCACCACGATCTTCCGGCCGCGGTCGTCCAGGAGCTGGTAGCGGTAGGCGGCGTCCGCGATCTCGTGCTGCGGGTAGCCCGAGTCGATCGCGCGGATGATGCCGCCCATCTCGTCGATCTTCCGGATGTAGCCCATCGCCTGCTCTTCCATCTGGTCCGTCAGGCGCTCGAGGAAGTAGGCGCCGCCGAGCGGGTCGATCGTGAGCGGCGCGCCCGTCTCCTCGGCGATGATCTGCTGGGTGCGCAGCGCCACGGTCACGGCCTCCTCGGTGGGCAGAGCCAGCACCTCGTCGAAGGAGTTGGTGTGCAGCGACTGCGCGCCTCCGAGGACCGCCGCCAGCGCCTGGATCGCCACGCGCGCGATGTTGTTGAGTGGCTGCTGGGCCGTGGCCGACACCCCGGCCGTCTGCGTGTGGGTCCGGAGCCGCATGGACTCGGCCTTCTTTGCGCCGAACCGCTCTCGCATGACCGTCGACCAGATGCGGCGCGCCGCCCGCAGCTTGGCGATCTCCTCGAAGAAGTCGTTGTGGATGTCGAAGAAGAACGACAGGCGCGGCGCGAAGCTGTCCACGTCGAGCCCCCGCGCGACACACGCCTGCACGTACCCGAACCCGTCGGCGAGCGTGAAGGCGAGCTCCTGGACGGCCGTCGAGCCCGCCTCGCGGATGTGGTAGCCCGAGATCGAGACCGGATTGAACTTCGGCACGTGCTGCGAGCAGAACTCGATAGTATCCACCACGATGCGCACCGCCGACTCCGGCGGCGAGATCCACTCCTTCTGCGCGATGAACTCCTTGAGCATGTCGTTCTGCATGGTGCCGCCGATCTGTTCCCACGACACGCCTTGCTTGTCGGCCAGCGCCAGGTACATGGCCAGGGCCACAGAGGCCGTGCAGTTGATCGTCATCGACGTCGTGACCCGGTCGAGCGGGATGTCGCGGAAGAGCACTTCGAAGTCGGCGAGCGTCGAGACCGAGACGCCCTCGCGCCCCACCTCGCCGCGGGCGCGCGCATGATCGGCGTCGTAGCCCATGAGGGCGGGCATGTCGAAGGCGGTGCTGAGGCCCGTCTGCCCCTGCTCGAGGAGGTACTTGAACCGGGCGTTGGTGTCCTTGGGCCTTCCGAAGCCCGCGAACATCCGCATGGTCCAGAGCTTGCCGCGATACATGGACGGGTACGGCCCGCGCGTGTAGGGGAACTCGCCCGGGTACCCGAGCTTGTCCTCGTACCGCCAGCCCTGGAGGTCCTCCGGCGTGTAGAGCGGCTGGATGGGGATCCCGGAGAGCGACTCGTACGGCACGGCCCTCTCCGGCGAGCCGTCGACGAACGGCCCGTACGTGTCCTTCTCCCAGCGCTCCTTGCCCTCGGCCATGGTCTCCTCCTTACCCAGCCCTCGCCTCGCCGTGCTCCTCGCCTGCGGCTCGTCGGCCACGTCTCAGCTCAAACTACCGTCGCCTAGGAGCCCGCCGCCGCGCCCGAGAGCAGGTGTCGGGCGATGACGAGCTTTTGGATCTGCGAGGTGCCCTCGTAGATTTGGGTGATCTTCGCGTCCCGGAAGTGCCGCTCGACCTGGTACTCCTTGATGAAGCCGTAGCCGCCGTGGACCTGCACGGCGTCCGTCGTGACGCGCATGGCCATCTCGGAGGCGAAGAGCTTCGCCATCGCCGCTTGGGGCCCGAAGGGCTCGCCCCTGTCCTTGAGGAACGCCGCGCGCAACGTGAGCAGGCGCGCCGCCTCAATCGCGGTCGCCATGTCGGCCAGCATCCACTGGACCATTTGGTGCCGGCCGATCGGCACGCCGAAGCTCTTGCGCTCCCGCGCGTAGCCGAGCGCGGCCTCGTACGCCGCGACGGCGATGCCGACGGCCTGCGCGGCGATGCCGATGCGGCCGCCGTCGATCGTCGTCATGGCGATCTTGAACCCCTGCCCCTCCTCGCCGAGCCGGCAGGACGCAGGCACGCGGCAGCTCTCGAAGAGAAGCTCGGCCGTGTCGGAGGCGCGGATGCCGAGCTTGTCCTCGGTCTTGACGACGGTGAAGCCCGGCGTGCCTTTCTCGACGAGGAAGGCGCTGATCCCGCGGGGGCCCTTGGCCCGGTCCGTCTGGGCGAAGACGAGCGCGGCGGCGGCCTCCTTCCCGTTGCTGACGAAGATCTTCCGGCCGTCGAGGACGTACGCGTCGCCGTCGCGGCGGGCGAGCGTGCTCTGGTTGGTGGCGTCGGAGCCCGCCTCAGGCTCGGTCAACGAGAAGCAGCCGAGCTTCTGCCCGGAGGCGAACGGGGCCAGGAAGCGACGCTTCTGCTCCTCCGAGCCGAACTTGGCGAGGGGGTCGCAGTAGAGCGAGTTGTTCACCGTCATGATGACGCCGTGCGAGGCGCAGCCGCGCGAGACTTCTTCGAGCGCCACCGCGTAGGCGACGGTGTCGCCGCCGCTCCCACCCCAGGCCTCGGCCACGGCGATGCCCATGAGCCCGAGCTCGCCCATGCGCCGCACGGTCTCCCGCGGAAAGCGCGCCTCGCGGTCGATGGCTGGGGCGATGGGGCGGACTTCCTTCTCGGCGAAGTCCCGGGCCACCGCCTGGATCATCTTCTGCTCGTCAGTGAGCTCGATCCGCATTCTGTTCCCCGATCTTCCCTCAATCGCCCTTGTTCAACTCAGCCCTCGCCTCGCGGCTGTGCCGCTCAGCTCGAAAGGCGGGCCCCGTCTCAGCTCGAACTACTTTTCCAGGAGCTTCTTGAATTCCTGCTCCAGCAGGGGCGCAACCTCGAAGAGGTCGCCCACGATGCCGTAGTCGGCGATCTTGAAGATCGGCGCCTCCGGGTCCTTGTTGATGGCGCAGATCACCTTGGAGGTCCGCATTCCCGCCAGGTGCTGAATGGCGCCCGAGATGCCGAAGCCCAGGTACAGCTTCGGCGAGATGGTCCGCCCCGTCTGGCCGATCTGGAAGCGGTGCGGCCGCCACCCGGCGTCCACCGCCGCGCGCGAGGCGCCGACGGCCGCGCCGATCACCTTCGCGAGCGATTCCAGGATCACGAAGTTCTCCGGCCCCTTGAGCCCGCGACCGCCCGAGACCACGATCTCCGCCTCGGCCAGCTCCGGCAGGCCCGTGGAGGACTCCTCGCGGCGCTCCACCAGGCTCATGGCGGCGGCGGGCAGCGTGACCGCGGGCTTCTCCACCGAGGCCACCGCTCCCGGCTGCGAGTCGGCCGGCTTGAAGACGTTGGGCCGGAGCGTCGCGAGCCACGGCGTCTTCGCCCATGTCATCTTCGAAAGCAGCTTGCCCGCGTAGACCGGCCGCGTCGCGATCAGCTTGCCGTCCTCGAGCGTCAGCGCCGTCGAATCTGCGGAGAGCCCCGCGCCGAGGCGGGCGGCCAGCCGCGCCATGACCTCGCGCTGCCGCGCCGTCACCGCGCCGAAGAAGGCCTGAGGCGATTCCTTCTGGCAGAGCTCCGCCAGCACCGGGGCCCACACTTCCCCACGGTACGGAGCGAACGCGGGATTCTCGAGGAGCAGGACGCGCTTCGCGCCCCACTGCCCGAGCTGCGCGATGCCGGCGTCGGTGGCCGTGTCCGTCAGCCACACTGCCTCGGCCGGAGCGCCCATCTGCTTTGCCAAGCGCGATGCCTCGCCCAGCACCTCGGCCATGACCTTCTTCGGATTGCCCTGCCTGTCGTCCTCGACCAGAGACCAGAAAGAACCCGCCATGAGATTCGTTTCTCCCGTTGAGTGTTCTAGATGGCCTTCGCGTCTTCGCGAAGGGCGCGGACGAGTTCCTTGGCGGCCTCCGCCAGCTCGCCTGGGATGATGCGCCCCGGGGGCCGCGGCGGCAGCGCCTCGAGCTTGATGACCGACAGCGCCGGTGTCTCGGCCGTGAGGCCGAGATCGGCGGTCTTGACGTCCTTGATCTCCTTCTTCTTGGCTCCCATGATGCCCTTCAGCGTCGGGTACCGCGGCTCGTTCAAGCCCTTCTGGGCCGACACCACCGCGGGCAGCGGCAGGTCGAAAAGCTCGAGCCCACCCTCGACCTGGCGGCCGACGCGGATAGCCTTGCCGGCCTCGTCCACCGACGCCTCCATGATCCAGGACGCGCAGGGCCAACCCAGCAGCTCGGCGACGCCCGCGCCCACCGCGCCCATGTCGTCGTCGATGGCCTGGCGCCCGAAGAGCGCCAATGCCGGCGCCTCCTGCTTGATCACGGCCGCGAGCGCGCGCGCCGTCATGAGCGTGTCGACCAGCTCCCAGGCGGGATCGTTCAGGTGAATGGCGCGGTCTGCGCCCATGGCCAGGCACGAGCGCAGGGCTTCCTTGACACGGTCCGGGCCGAGGGAAACGGCGACGACCTCGCCCTGCCCGCGCTTCTCCTTGATCCGAAGCCCCTCCTCGAGCGCGTACTCGTCATAGGGGGAGACGATCCAGGTGATGCCGGCCGTATCGATGGCCTTGGGGTCCGACCCGATCTTGACCTGGGTCGCCGTGTCCGGCACCTGCTTGATCATCACGAGAATCTTCATGCAGTGGCGCTCCTGTCGTAGTGGAGTTGGCGCGTGATCCGGAAGCGGTCGCCGGGAATGAACACCCGGTCGTACACGATGGGGCGCGATTCGGCGTCGGTCGAGACGCGGTCGGAGCGGAAGCAGGGCACGCCGGGCGCGCAGCCGAGCTCGCGCGCCGCGCGGGCCGGCAGCGTCTCGGCGGAGACGGTCTCACGCGCGCCGGTGATCTCGATGCCGAGCTTGAAAGCCAGCACCTGGCGGAGCGGTGTGACCGCGAGGTCGGCCTTCGCCACCTCCTCGCCGAGCGCCGCGGGCAGGTGCGAGACCTGGAAGCTCGTGGGGTGCCCGTCCACCAGCCTCAACCGCTCGAGCACGAAGACGCGGGCGCCGGGCTCGAGCGCGAGCTCGCGCGCCGCGTGCCGGTCGGTCCGGGCGCGCTGGGTGCGGAGGAAGCGCGTGGAGACGTTCTCGCCGACCGCGGTGAGATCGCCGGCGAAGGCGCGGAAGTGCAGGATGTCGTAGTCGACTGACGGCGCCGCCACGAAGGTGCCGAGGCCGTGCCGCCGCGTGATCAGGCCGTCTCGTTCCAGCACCTCGAGCGCCTGGCGGAGGGTCATGAGGGTGACGCCGAAGTCCATCGCCAAGCGGCGCTGGTTGTCGAGGCGCTCGCCAGGGCCGATGCGGCCCGCACTGATCTTGTCGCGCAGGGCTTCCGCGATCTGGTGGTACCGGGGCACGCGGCTCCGCACGGCGCCTCCTTAAAAGTCGCGAGTGTTCTAGAACTCTGGCGGCCGCTCGGCTCCCACGTCGAGCTTCGGGACGGGATTCCAGTCAGGCCGGACAGGCAGTTACGGCAACCGGAGGAATTGTACCCGGGGGCCTGGACCCCGGTCAAGGGGCGCCCGAGAGGGCGCTATTCGCTGCCCAGGCGCTGTGAGAGGGCGACCAGGCCCACCAGCCTGGCGGCGGCCGCTCCCGAATCGATGGACTGCGCGGCCAGCGCCACGCCTTCCTTGAAATCGCGCGCCTTGCCGCCCACCACGAGGGCAGCCGCCGCGTTCATCAGCACGATGTCTCGGCGCGGGCCGGGTTCGCCCGCCAGGACCTGGCGGATGATCAGGGCGTTCTCCGCGCGATCGCCGCCGCGCAGGTCCTGGATCGTGGCCCGCGACAGCCCGAAATCCTCGGGGCGAACGGTCGAGCTCCGGACCACTCCCTCGTGGACTTCGGAGATGTGACTCGGGCCGGTGTTGGAGATCTCGTCGAGCCCGTCGGCGCCGTGGACGACGAAGGCTCTCAAGGTGCCGAGCTCGGCCAGGACGCGGGCGAGCGTCTCCGTCAGCGCGTCCGAGTAGACCCCGATGATCTGGGCGTTGGCGCCGGCGGGGTTGGTCAGCGGCCCCAGCATGTTGAAGACGGTGCGGATGCCCATCTCGCGGCGCGCCGCCATGACGTGCTTCATGGCCGTATGCAGGAGCGGCGCGTAGAGGAAGCCGATCCCGACCTCGTCCACGCAGCGGGCGATCTTGGCCGGCGGGAGCTCGATGTTGATGCCGAGCGTCTCGACCACGTCGGCGGACCCGCAGAGCGAGGAGACCGAGCGGTTGCCGTGCTTGGCGACCTTGAGCCCGGCCCCAGCCACGACAAAAGCGGTGGCGGTGGACACGTTGAACGTCCCGGAGGCGTCGCCGCCCGTGCCAGCGGTGTCGATCAGCATCTCGCGGTCCGTGCCCGTCGCCCCCACGACCTCGCCTGCCTGCGTTCGGACCTTGACCGCCTTCTGGCGCATCACCTGGGCGAAGCCGATCAGCTCCTCCACCGTCTCGCCCTTCATCCGGAGCGCGGTGAGGAACGCGGCGATCTGGGCGTTCGTCGCCGCGCCCGACATGATCGCCTCCATGGCCGCCGCCGCCTCGATGCGCGAGAGATCCCTGCGATCCACGAGGGCGCGCACGGCCTCGGTGATGATCGGACTGGTCACGGCCGTTCGCCTCCCCGCTCCCCGCGCGGCCTGATCGCGGCGGCGGCATCGAGCACCTCGCCGATATTGACCGGCTTGGCGAGCACCGAATGCACGCCGCTGGCCTGGAGCTCCTCCGGGGAAACCTCGACCGCGAAGCCGCTGACCAGGATCACCGGCAGGCCCGGCACCGCGTCGCGCACGGCGCGGGCGAGCTCCCAGCCCGTCATCCCGGGCATGCTCAGATCGCTGAAGACCAGGTCGAGCGGCTCACTCCTGATGCGCGAGAGCCCCTCGGAGGCGCTGCGCGCGACCCCGACCGTGTGCCCGGCCGAGCGGAGCACGTCGGCGACCATGTCCCCCACGGACTCCTCGTCGTCGACCACGAGGCAGCGCAGCGTCACCGCGGGCCCGGCCGCGCCGGCATCGGGGACCGGCGCCCGCGGCGCGGCGCCGACCGGGAAGAGCAAGGTGAACGTCGTTCCCCGGCCCTCCTGGCTGTCAACGGTGATGGTCGCGCCGTGCCGCGAGAGAATGCCGTAGGTCATGGACAGCCCGAGCCCCGTCCCCTTGGGACCCTTCGTCGTGAAGAACGGGTCGAAGATCTTGCCCCGCACGGCCTCCGGGATCCCGACACCCGTGTCGACGACGCGGAGCTCGATCGACTCCCCCCGGCGCGCCGTCGAGAGCGTGAGCGTGCCGCCGCGGGGCATGGCGTCCACCGCGTTGAGGATCAGGTTGGTCATCACCTCTCGAAGCTCGGCCG
The DNA here is from genome assembly GCA_035936835.1 of Candidatus Methylomirabilota bacterium. Lineage (NCBI taxonomy): Bacteria > Methylomirabilota (SeqCode) > Candidatus Methylomirabilota bacterium. The sequence goes on from DASYVT010000196.1 coordinate 32,483, forward strand.
GGTCGCTGAGCGTCGTCGGCAGGTCGGTGGAGAGCTCGGTCACCGCGCTAATGGCGATCCCGCGCCGCGGCGGCTCGAGGCGCCATGAGGATTCGGTCAGCTCGAGCGCCTCGCGGACGACCTGGTTGAGGTCCACCGCGACGGCAGGCTGGTCCCGCCGGATGCGCGTGAACTCCTGGAGCCGCCGGACCGTTTTCGCGCCGTCCGTCGCCGAGCGCTCGATGATCTGAAGCCATTGGCGCGCCGTTGGGTCCGCGACTCGGTGCAGCAGCAGCTGGGCGCGCCCCAGGATGGCGGCGAGGAGGTTGTTGAAATCGTGCGCCACGCCCGAGGCCATCTCGCCGAGCGCGCGGAGCTTCTCGCTGCGCACCAGCTGATCCTGCGCCAGCGCCAGGTCCTCGTAGGCGCGGGTGCGGTCCTGGTAGAGCCGCGCGCTGCGAAGCGCCAGCGCCGCCAGGCCCGCGATGTTCGTCAGCACGCGCTCGTCGGCCTCGGAGAAGGGCCTGTCGGTGCTGCGCAGCGCCAACACGCCCACCACCTGGGAGCCGGCCAGCATGGGCACGCCGATCCAGTGCGGCAGGGCCTGGTTGCCCGGCGCGGGCTCCATGCCGCGGCGGACGCATTCCCCGGCGTAGTCGTCCGTCCGGATGGGCCGGCCCGACGTCGCGACGTTGGCCATGAGGCCTATCCGGTCGTGGATGGAGCGCCGCGGCAGCTCGAGGTCGCGGACGCCGTCCTGCATGCGCAGGAGCGGCACCATCTCCGCCGTGGCGTCGTCGATGACGACCAGGACCGTGTGGCGGGCGTCGAGGAGCCGCGCAACCTGGCGGTGGATGGCCTCGACCACGTCCTCCTGGCGCAGCTGGCCCGTGACGGTGCGGGAGAGGTCGTGGAGCACGGAGAGCTCAGACAGGAGCGCCTCGCTCTCCTCGAGCCGGAGCCGCGTCTGGCGTGTCAGGTCGGCGTTGTCCATGAAGAGGCCGACCTGGGAGGCGACGCCCTCGATCAGCCGCACGTCCTGCGGCGGGAACGAACGCCCCGTCTCCCACCAGACGAGGAACACCCCGCCCACAGGCTCGCCGCCGGCCAGGGCGGGCGCGAAGAGGACGGAGTGAGAGTCGATGCCCTCGAACACCTGCTGGTCTATGCGGGGATCGTTTTTCACGTCCACGGACCAGGCCGCCCGCCCCTCGCGCATCAGTTGACGGAGAGCGGGCATGCGCTCGAGCACGAAGGGGCGGGCGAGGAAGGTCTCCACGAGGGCCTTGGGCACGTGCCAGCCCGCCGCCGGGACCAGCGCGCTCTTGTCGACCGAGAGCGTGTAGACGCCCACCATGTCGGCGCCGAACGTGCGGCCGACCTCGGCGGCCACGCGACGCAGGGCCTCCCCCACGCCCTCGGGCTCCGAGAGCGCCTGGCTCACGGCCAGGAGCGTCGTCGCCTCCTGCAGGCGCTCCTGGACGAGTCCGTAGAGACGCTGGTTCTCGAGGGCGAGCGCCATCTGGTTGCCGATGGCCATCCCGAGGTCCTTCTGCCACGGCTCGAACGGGGTGACGCGCTCCGTATAGTCGAGCGTCATGACGCCGATGACTTCGTCCTGCCGGATGAGCGGCACGACCATGTAGGACTTGATGTGGAAGGCTTCGACCCAGGCCCGCGGGATCAGGTCGGTGTCCGAGGCGTCGGGGACGATCGCGGGACGGCGCGTCTCGATGGCCTGGGCGTGGATCGGCACCTCGCGCGGAAGGTCGTCGACCATAGCCTCGAAAGCGGTCCAGAGCACGGGCTCCTTCCGCCCGTCCGCGAACTGAGACATGAGCGGGATGACGTGGTCGCCCTCCCACCGCTCGATGCTGCAACGGTCCACTCCGCAGACCACCGCGATTCGCTGCGCAACCTGCTTGAGCATGCGGCGCGGCTCGAGGGTCGAGTTGAGGATCTCGGCCACCTCGAGGAGCGAGCGGGTCTGTTGGAGCCGCTGGGCGGTCTGAGCGTACAGTCCGGCGTTGCGGATGGCCACGGCGGCCTGGGCGACGAAGCTCTCGATCAGCTCGCGCTCGTCGGAGCCGAGCCGGAGCGGCGCCCGCCCGCACAGCGCGAGGACGCCCAGGAGCTGGTCCTGGAGGACGATGGGCACGCCGAGGAAGCTCGTGAGGCCGTGCTCCCGCCACCACGACTCCGCGAGCAGCCGGCCATCGCCCACCGCATCCGGGATGGACAGGGCCTGGCGCTGCACCGCCACCACCCCGATGGGGCCCTGGCCGAAGGCCATGGTCCGGAGCGGATACGTCGCCCCCATCGGCTCGTCCGAGAACGCACGCACGCGCAGCGTTTCGCTCTCCGTCTCGGCGACCCACACTGACACCACGGGCACGCCCATGAGGGCGGCTGCGGCCCGCGCGATGCCTCCCAGCACCTCGTCCGTGTCGAGCGATGACGAGACGAGCTGGGTCAGGCGGGCCAGTGAGCGCAGCCGCTCGGCCTGCTGCGCCGCCTCGCGGTAGAGCCGCGCGTGTTCGATGGCGACGGCGGCCTGGCCGGCGAAGGCCTCGGCGACTTCCTGGTCGCGACGGCTGAAGGCCCGCCGTGCCCGGAAGATGAGCACCCCGATGATGCGCTCGCCCACGCGCAGCGGCAGCCCCATGAAGTGCGTGTAGCCGAGCCGCCGGTCGGCGGCCATGTGCTGCGGCAGGAGATCGGGCAGTGAGTCGAGATGGCCGATGATCGGCTGCCCATGGGCGACGACCCTGCCGGCGAGGCTCTCTCCCACCTTGATGCGCGGCTGGAGCATGCTCTCGGGCGCGGAACCGGCCAAGCCCGCCACGACCAGCTCGTCGCCGTCGAGGAGCCGGAAGCCGGCGTTGTCCACGTCGAGCAGCCGCATGGCCTCCTCCGCCACGCCCGTCAGCAGCGTGTCGGTGGGCGCGAGCAGGCCGATCTTCTTGTTCACCTCGAGCAGCGCGGAGAGGGAAGCGCGGCCGCTCCGCTCGTCGGCGAAGAGCCGGGCGTTTTCGATGGCGACCGCCGCCTGGCCGCCCAGCGCCGTCATCACCTCGATCTCCGCCGCGGAGACCGGGTGCGGCTGCCACCAGAACACCGTGAGACCCCCGTAGGGCTCGCCCTTGATGAAGATGGGGACGGAGAGCACGCCCCGGTAGCCCTCGCGCTCGACCAGGATCCGCGTGTCCGTGGACAGCGGGATCGCCGGATCGTTGAGGATGTCCTCGGTCCAGACAGGACTCCGTTCGCGGATGGCGCGGCCGGCGGTGCCTTCGCCCACACGCACGCGCAGGCCGCGGAGGAACTCGCTCGAGACACCCGTGGCCCGCGCATACGTCAACAGGCCGGTGTCTGCATCGGCGCGGAAGATTCCGACGGCCGCCGCGCCCGTGAGACCCTGGCAGCGCTCGACGATGGCGTCGAGGATCTGGTCGAGCTCGAGCGAAGACGCGAGGGCCCCGCTGACCTCGAACAGCGCCCGATAGCGCGCCGCGCTCTGCTGGGCCTCGGCGAAGAGCTGGGCATTGTCGATCGCGATGGCGGCATGGCTGGCGAAGGAGAGCAGGAGGTCCATGTCGGCCGCCACGAAAGCGTGGGGCGTGCGCGTGAAGACATTGAGGACGCCCACCAGCCGCTCGCGCACGAGGAGCGGGATGACGGCGCCCGAGACGACGCCCTCGGCCCTGAGCCACGGGAGACCCACGACCCCGGGCTCGGCCTCGATCCGGTCGATGAGGATGGGCTGGCGGCTCGCGGCGGCCCGGCCGGTGACGCCTTCGCCGAACGCGAGACTGCCGACCCGCTCCGTGGCCGAGCGTCCGAGCATGCCCGCCTCGGCGCAGAAGCGGAGCCGGTCGCCCTCGGCGACGGCGAGCCGCGCCGCGCCATCCGCCACGAGCCCGCGGGCGGCGCCCACGATCGCGGCCAGCACGTCCTCGAGCGAGCGGGCGGCCGTGAGGGTGTGGCCGATCCGCGCGAGCGTCTCGAGCCGCCGGCTCTGCTCCTCCATCTCGGCCAGGAGCAGCGCGCGCTCGACCGCCTGCCCGATCTGGTGGGCAACGGCCTCCAAGACCTTGATCTCCTCGGGCAGGAACTCGCGCTGCTCCTGGGAGATGAGCGACATCACACCCCAGGTCCGCCCCTTGACGGGGATGGGCAGGGCGAGCTGCGTCCGGTGGGCGCGCACGGCCTGCAGCTGGGTCAGCCAGGGCTCGGTGAGCGCCGACGGGTCGAGGTGGGTCACGATCAGCCGCCCCGTCCGGGCCGCCTCGCCGACATAGGAGCCGTCGACCGGCCTCACGCGGATATGGGCCGCGAACTCGAGCGTGAGCCCGCGCTGGGCGATCAACGTCAGCGTGCCGTCGGTCGGATCGAGCTGGTGCACGCCGCCCACGTCCATCTGCGCCAGCGCGCGGACGACATCGAGCATCTCCCCGGCGGTGGCGACGACGTCGGCCGAGCGGCCCATGCTGAGCGCCACGGCGTTGAGAGCCTCGAGCTCGCGGTTTCGCCGGGCCAGCCCCAGATCGGGATCGGACGGCTCCGGCTCGAGCAGCGGCTCAACCGCCCGCCGGCGCGGCGCCCCGGGCTCGCGGTAGAGCAGGAGCGCCGCCGCGGCGCTGGCGAGCCCGCATATCCCCAGCCCCGTCAGCCACCCCACGAGAGCGCGCCGGCGGCCTTCGCCGTCATCGGCGACGAGCAGCCAGAGCCGGCCCGGCCCTGAGACGGCGACCTGGCCGGCGGGACGGACGAGGAAATCCCGCCCACCGTCGAGGCTGACCTTGCCGGCCACTGTCGCTCCGATCCAGTCCGCCGTCGGCGGACGCTGGAGAGACGAGACGAGCGGACGGCCATTGACGAGGAACAGCATGCCGGGCCGGGCAGAAGCTCCCGCGGCCGGCGGCGCCACGTTCTCGAGCCGGCGGGCGATGACCACGAAACCCGCGGGCCGGGCCTCCCCCGCATTTCCCGCCGCCGGGCCGACCACGGGGACTGCGGCGACGACATAGGGATGGCCGTTGAGAACCGTCAGCCCGGGCGGCGATGCGCTGATGGCCGCGGGGTCGGGAATGGGCGTCGGCGGCAGTGCGGGCACCTGGAGGAGCGCGCTCCCCGCGACGTCGAGGACCGAGACGAAATCGGCAACCCGCTCGAGGGTGAGGGCGGCAAGACGCGGCGAGACGCCTCGGGCCAACGTCGCCCAGTCGCCCTTGGCGACGCCGTCCACAAGGGCCGGGTCTCGCGCGAGCAGCCGCGCCTCGCGGACCAGCGCGGCCTGCGCATCGGCCACGAGCGTGGCCGCCGACTCCTGGGCGCGCGCCGCCGCCTGCTCTCGCGCGAGCGAGACATGGCGGAGGGCGACGGCGACGCCGCCCGCGCCCAGCGCGGAGAGCGCCAGTGCGCCGAGCGCGACTCCAAAGAGAAGATCCCGTCTCGAGGAACGCATGAAGGGAGCCGGGCCTCATGAGACCCGGTCAGACCAGCATATGCAGAACGGCCCACGAGGGCAACTTTCGCGGCGCCCCCGTCTCCCCCCGCCTGCACGCTGGTCAAAAGGGGTCCAGATGCGAGGCGGCGCCCGACGGCCGCAGGCCGGCGAGAAGGGTCCAGATGCGAGGCGGCGAGGGAGGCGACGAGCGAGGCGTACTTCCCGTACGTTGAGCGAGGAGCAACCGAGCCAACGAAGCAGATGGGCCCTTATCGGCGGCCTGGGCTAGAGGCCGAGGTAGGCCTGTTTGATGTGGGGGCTCGCGAGCAGGGCCTCGCGCGGGCCTTCGAGCGCGATGCGCCCGTTCTCGAGGACATAGCCGCGGTGGCAGAGCTCGAGCGCGCGCAGGACGTTCTGCTCCACCAGCAGAATCGTCAACCCCGCCCGGTTGATGCGCTGGAGGTCCTCGAAGATCGTTCGCACCACGACGGGGGCCAGACCCAGGCTGGGCTCATCCAGCATCAGAAGACGCGGCTTCGCCATGAGCCCGCGGCCGATGGCGCACATCTGCTGCTCGCCGCCCGACAGCGTGCCCGCCACCTGCCTCTGCCGCTCCGAGAGGCGCGGGAAGAGATCGAAGACCCACGCGAGCGTCTCGGCCCGGCGCCGGCGCGCTTCGACCGACCTGGCGCCCAGCTCGAGGTTCTCTCTCACCGTCATCGTGGGGAAGAGCTGGCGGCCCTCGGGCACGTGCGCGATGCCGCGCGCGACGACGTCTGCGGGACCGAGACCGTCGAGGCGCTCGCCGGCGAACTCGATGCTCCCGCTGCGGAGCGGCAGCAGGCCGGAGACGGCGCGGAGTGTCGTCGTCTTCCCCGCCCCGTTGCCGCCGATGAGCGCCACCGTCTCGCCTTCACGCACCTCGAGCGAGGCCTCGTGGACGGCCGTCATGTCCCCGTACCCGACCTGGATCCCGTCAAGGCGCAGCAGGGTGGACATACTCCTCCCCGAGGTAGGCTTCGATGACCCGGCGGTCGGCGGCGACGGCCCGCGGCGGACCCTCGGCGATCTTCTCGCCGAACGAGAGCACCACGATGCGGTGCGAGAGCGACATGACGGCGCGCATGTTGTGCTCGATGAGCAGCACGGACACCCCGCCCGCGTTGATGGCGCCGACCAGCCGGACCATGGTGTCGATCTCGGTCGCGTTGAGCCCGGCCATGACTTCATCGAGCAGCAGCAGAGTCGGTTCTGTGGCGAGCGCGCGAGCCAGCTCGAGCCGCTTGCGGTCGGCGAGCGTCAGCCCCGCGGCGGGCTCGCGCTGCCGCGCGCCGAGCCCGACGCGCTCCACGACGGCCCGCGCCGCATCGAGGGCCTCCCCCATGGCGGGGTGCCGGGTGAGCGCCGCGATCCTGACATTCTCGACGACGGAGAGCTGCGGGAACGGCCGGACGATCTGGAAGGTGCGCGCCAGCCCGAGCCGGCAGATCTCGTGGGGCTTGAGGCCGTGGAGGCGGCGGCCGCGGAAGCGGACCTCTCCCGAGTCGGACGCAAGGAAACCCGAAAGCAGGTTGAAGACCGTGGTCTTCCCCGCCCCGTTGGGCCCGATCATCCCGAGCATCTCGCCCTGGGCCATGGACAGGTCGAGGCCGCCGACGGCCTGGAGACCCCCGAAGCGCTTGCTGAGGCCCGAGACCTCGAGCAGGGTCATGCCGACCGCCTCCTTGCGAAGCGCAGGAGCGCCGGGTACGCGCCCTGGGGCAGGAACAGCACCACGGCGATCAGCAGGAGACCGTAGACGATCAGGTGCGCGCCGTTCCAGCCGCCCTGCGAGAAGTACGTGCGCGAAATCTCGGCGAGCGGGCTCAGGATGAACGAGCCGAAGATGGGGCCCAGCACCGTGCCCGCGCCGCCCACGATGGGCCGAATGATGATCTCCACCGACAGCGGGATGCCGAAGACCGCGTTGGGCTGCAGCGAGAAGAGGTAGAAGGCGTAGAACGTCCCGCCCACGCCCGTGAGGAAGGACGACAGCACCATCGCCAGCATCTTGCAGCGGAAGGTGTCCACACCCAGGGCCTCGCAGGCGCCCTCGTCCTGGCGGATGGCCGTGAGGTACGAGCCGAGGCGGTGGCGCTCGAGTGCCCACACGAGCGCCGTCGCTCCCAGCATGAGCGCGAGGGCGACGTAGTAGTAGCCGCGGTTGTCCTGGAACTGGAACTGCCGCGGGTTGCCCGTGAACGTGATGTAGAGGCCGAGCGCGCCGCCGACGGCGTCGACGTTCAGCGCCACGACGCGGCAGATCTCGGCGAAGGCGACCGTCAGCAGGACGAAGTAGAAGCCGCGTAGGCCGAACCGGAAGCCCAGATAGCCGATGACCGCCCCGAGCGCCGCGGCCAGCACCCCGCCGATCCACATGCCGATCCAGGGCGTGAGCCCCGCGTGCATGGACAGGAGGGCCGCCGCGTAGCCCCCGACGCCGACGAAGGCCGCGTGCCCCGCGGACAGCTGCCCCGCGTAACCGCCGACGATGTTCCAGGCCTGGCCGAGGTAGGCGTAGAAGAAGATGAAGATCAGCACGGTGACCACGTAGGAGCTCACGACCCACGGCAGCGCGACGAGGACTGCCACGGCCAGGAGCGCGGCAAGCTTCACGCGGGAGCTCAGGCCGTGGTCTTGCCGAAGAGGCCGGCCGGCCGGAAGAGCAGGATGGCGATCAGGAGCCCGAAGCTGACCAGCTCCTTCATCGAGGGGGAGAGGAACACGGCGCCCATCGATTCGGCGACCGAGACGAGGATGCCGCCGGCAAAGGCGCCCGGGAGGCTGCCCATGCCGCCGATGATGACGATGTTGAACGAGGTCACGGAGAGCCCAAGACCGCTAGTCGGCTGGAAGGGCAAGATGGGCGACACCAGCGCCCCGGCGGCGCCCACGCAGGCGGCGCCGACGCCGAACGCGGCGGCGTAGACACGGCGCACGTCCGCCCCGATGACGCGGGCGCCGTACGGGTTGTCGGCGGCGGCGCGCATGGTCCGGCCGAGGTCGGTGCGCGAGAGAAACAGCCACAGCGCGGCCGTGAGCGCCATCGCGACGCCGAAGGTCAGCAGGCGGGTCACGTCGACGAAGATGGGGCCGAGCCACAGGGTGGACCGGCTGAGCGGTGAACGCACGCGCGTCGGGTCGGGACCGAAGGCGACCAGCGCGGCGTTCTCGAGGACGAGGGCGACGCCGAGCATCAGGAGGATCTGCATCTCGTGCGGCGCGTCCACGATGCGGTCGACGAGTCCCCGCTGGACCGCGAACCCGAGAAGGAAGAGCGCCGCGGCGCAGACGACGAAGCCCCCGTAGGGGTCGATCCCAGCGCGGGAGGCGAGCAGCCAGGCGAGGTACATGCCCCAGACCATCATGTCGCCGTGGGCGAAGTTGACGACGCGCATCACCCCGAAGATCAGGGTGAGCCCGACGGCCATCAGGCTGTAGACACCGCCGAAGAGGAAGCCGCTGAGCAGGCCCTGTCCGATGAGGGTCGGATCCACCCTATTGCCCTCCCGGCCGGGGCCCGTCGGCGGTCAACGCTTGGGACGCGGGAAGACGAACTTCTGGAGCGCGGCCTCCTTGGGCCACACCGCGACGGGCTTCTGGTTAAGGATCTGCACCATGGTTGTGATCGCGTTGGGGTTGTCGCCGATCTCGTTGAAGACGACCGGGCCGGCATACTGCATCAGGCCGCCCGCGTAGTTCGTCTTCTTGATGGCCTCCACGATGGTGTCCGGATCCGCGGACTTCGCGCGCTCGAGGATATCGGCGATCAGCATCATGCCGTCGTAGGAGTACCCGGAGTTCGTGTCGAAGGTCTTGCCACCGGACCGCTTCAGGTAGTCCTCCGCCACCTTCTGGGTGCGCGGGTTCTTGAAGTTTGCCCACGGAAGGCTGCTCATGACGTACTCGAGGTCTTCCTTCAGGGCGGCGAGCTGGCCGGCCTCGTAGAGACCGGGGCTCCCCGGCCCGACGATGCCCAGGATGTCGAGCCGCTGCTTGCGGATCTCGGGCAGCAGCAGCTGCGCGCTGGCCGGGCGCGTGATGGGCGCGATGATGTCGGGCTTCGCCGCCTTGGCGCGCGAGACCTCCGTCGAGAGATCCTGGGGCGGCTCCGGCCACGGGATCACGTCGACGATATCCCAGGACGGCTTCGCCGCCGCATGGGCCGCCTGGAAGCCCTTCGCGTTGTTCTGGCCGAAGAGATCGTTGCAGTACATCAGGACGACCCGCTTGGGCGACACCCCGGCTTCCTTGAAGATCTCGCCGAAGTACTGCACGGCCTTCCGGCCGAAGGATGAGCCGGTTGGAAAGTTCCGGTAGACGTACTGGACCTTCTGCTGCCCCTCCTGCACCGATTTCGCGACGTTCGCCGTGATCGGGTCGGCCGCGGCGATGTCGACCAGGAATGGTATGCGCCGCTGCTGCGTCACGGGGACCATGGCCGCCGTGCTGCCGGAGTCGAAGGAGCCCATCAGCATCTGCGCGCCCTGGTTGATGACGCGCTCGGCCTCGCTCCGCCCCACGTCGGGCTTCGTCTGGGTGTCCCCGACCAGCAGCTCGAGCTTCATCCCGCCCATCGACTTGATCCCGCCGGCGGCGTTGATGGCGTCGGCGGCCATCTGGGCGCCCAGCCGGCAGGCCTGCCCCGGTTCGGCAAGCGGCCCCGTCATGGGATGGACCACGCCGACCTTGAATGTGGGCGCCTGCGCCCGCAGGACCGCGGGAAAACCCACGAGCGCCGTCGCGCCCGCCGCGGCTCCCGCTGTCTTGAGGAAGGTCCTGCGATCCGTGCCTTTGCCTGTCCGGTGCTCACCCATCACGACCCCCTTTATTTCCGGCTGTAGTCGTAGAAGCCGCGCCCCGTCTTTCGCCCGAGCCTGCCCGCCATCACCATGCGCTTGAGGAGCGGCGGGGGCGCGTACCTGGCCTCGCGGAACTCCTCGAACATCACCTCGGCGACGAACATGGTCGTGTCCAGCCCGACCAGGTCCAGCAGGGTGAACGGCCCCATCGGGTATCCGCAGCCGAGCTTCATCGCCTGGTCGACGTCCTCGAGCGTGGCGAGGCCGCCCTCATAGACGCGGATGGCGTCGAGGAGGTAGGGCACAAGCAGCCGGTTGACGATGAAGGCGGTCGAGTCCTTGGTCTTGACCGGCACCTTGCCGACGGCCTGCACCCACTCGTAGGCGGCCGCAACCGTCGCGGGGTCGGTCAGGATGGACTGCACGACCTCCACGAGCTTCATGAGCGGCACCGGATTGAAGAAGTGCAGTCCCAGCACCTGCCCCGGGCGCTTCGTGGCGGCGGCCATCGCGGTGACGTTGCAGGAGGAGGTGTTCGACGCCAGCAGCGCGTGGGGCCGGCAAATGGCGTCGAGCCTGGCGAAGGTCTCGTTCTTCAGCGGCTGGTTTTCGGTGATGGCCTCGATGACGAGGTCGCAGTCCTTGAGGTCTTCAAGCTGCGTCGAGCCCTTGAGACGCCCCAGCGTCTCGTCCTTGACCCGTTCCTCCATCTTGGCCTTGGCGACCAGCCCCTCGAGGCTTTTGCGCATCCCGCCGAGCCCCTTGTCGAGGAAAGCCTGGTTCGCCTCGATCACCACGGTCGGAAAGCCGGCCTGCGCCGACACCTGCGCGATGCCGGAACCCATGAGCCCGCAACCGATCACACCGACCTGCTTGATGGCCATGCGAAAGCGACCTCCTCAGGGCGAGCTGCGGACTACGACGCGAAGCGGCGGCGGGCTACCTGCGGCCGCGGCCGGGCAGCGACCGCAGGGCCATCATCTCGTGCTCGATATCGCCTGGCGGGCACGGGTTCCTGATGGTCATCGTGACCGACGCGGCGTCGGTGCCGTACCGGACCGAGCCGTCGGGCATCACCTGCGGTTGGTCGAAGCGCACGGGCCTGGCCTGGACCGCGTCGGGTCGGAGCATCTCGCGCATCACCGACTCGGGCTTCTCGACGGGCCGCGCGAGCATCTGGAGGATCATCGGCGCGTTGAGGCCCTGGCGGACCTCCTCGGCGGCCGCGGGGGCGCTGATGCCCCCCGCCACTGTGGCCGACAGCACCAGCCCGATCACAATCCGCCTAGTCATGCAACCCTCCGCCACGCCGACCATTGTCCATCACCCGCCCCATCATAGCCGGATCGACCTCAATCGTGCCCAAGAATCGTACTGCCGACTCCTTAGTCATATTGCCAACTCTTTAGTCGTACTGCCAACTCTTTAGTCGTACTGAATGAGGGACTCGATGCGGTAGCCCTTCAGCCGCTCGCGCCCCTTGAGAAATCTCAGCTCGATCAGGAACTCGCAGGCGACCACGGCGCCTCCCAGCCGCTCGACCAGGCGCAGCGTCGCGGCCATCGTGCCGCCCGTCGCGAGGAGGTCGTCCACGGCCAGGACCTTCTGGCCCTTGGTGATAGCGTCCTCGTGGATGGCGAGCACATCCCGGCCGTACTCGAGCTCGTACTCTTCCTCGATCACCACCGCGGGGAGCTTGCCCTTCTTGCGCACGGGCACGAAGCCCGCCCCGATCTCTCGCGCCAGCACCCCGCCGAAGATGAAACCGCGCGACTCGACACCGACCACGACGTCGACCGAGCCCTTCCGGTACTTCGCGGCCAGATGCTCGATCACCGCCGCCCACGCCGGCCCGTCCTTGAGCAGCGTGGTGATGTCTCTGAAGAGAATGCCCTCGGTGGGGAAGTCCTTGATATCGCGGATCTTTGCCTTCAGCGACGCCACGTCCATGAGGGGAAGGATGTTACCCGCCGGAAAGGAATGACGCAACACGAAAAAGCCGTCAGCGCATCAGTCGTGAGGCCAGATCGCCGAGGTCGGCGACGATCAGATCGGCGTGGGCGGCGCCGGGCCGCCCGGCAGCGGCGTAGTGGACGCCGCGCATCCCGACGCGCTGCGCCCCCTGCACGTCGGCGACCGGATTGTCACCCACGTGGGCCGCCTCACCCGCCCCGATACCAAGTTCCGCGAGCGTTCGCCGGAAGATCTCGGCGTCGGGTTTGCGGTAGCCGACCTCGTCGGAGTAGGAGGCGGCCGTGAAGTGGCGAAGGAGATCGTGCCGCTCGAGGACCCGGCGCAGGATGACGCCGGGAGTCCGGCCGGTATTGGAGATGATGCCCAGCGCGATGCCCCGCGACGCGAGCTCCCGCACGGCCTCCGCGGCCCGGGGCTCCAGCTCGGGCGGCACGTGGAGCACCGGCTCGATGTAGCCGGCGAGCGCCTCCTTGAAAAGGGCGGGCGTCATGACTCGGGAGACGCCCGGCGACGCCGTCTCCAGGACGAGCCGCACCTGCTCGGCTATCAGCGGATCGCGGTGGCGGCCCCAGAAACGCTCGACGAGCACGTGCTCGGAGCGGTCGTAGGCCTCCGCCGCCTCCGCCTCGCCGATCCCGCTGCCGGCGCCCGCCAGCACGCGCTGCAGCGCCTGAATGCGAAGGACGCGCTGCCGGCGCAGATTCTCCGGCGAGTCGCGGACGAGGGTTTCCCAGAAGTCGAACGTGACGGCCTTGATCATCCGCCTACTCGAACTTCGCCGGGCGCTTCTCGAGGAACGCCAGCGCGGCTTCGCGCCCGGCGCTGGTCGCGTAGTTCCGGGCGAACGCGTCGATGCCGATGCGGATGGCGGAGGCCAGGTCCGTGTTCCGCCAGCGGATCATCAGCTCCTTCTGGAGCCTGATGGCCGGCGGCGCGCACGCGAGGATCTTCTCGACGAGCGCGGCCGTGACCGCTTCCATCTCCTCCGCCGGCGCCACACGGTTGACGAGTCCCCAGGCGAGAGCCTGGTCGGCGGCGATAGTGTCGCCCGTCAGAAGCATCTCGGCCGCGCGTCCGGGGCCGACGAGCGCGGGCAGGAGCGCCGCCTCGATCACCGAGGGCGCCCCCACCTTCACCTCGGGCAATCCCAGCTGGGCGCCGGCGGCGGCGACGCGGAGGTCGCAGGCCATCGCGAGCTCGAAGCCGGCGCCCAGGCACGGGCCGTTGACCATCGCGACGGTCGGGAAGGGCGCGTCGTGGACGGCGTGGATCGCCTCGTGCAGCGACGTGATGAGCGCCTTGGCCGTGGCAGGACGTAGGTCCCGGAGCACCTGCACCTGCATGCCGGCCGTGAACGCGCGCCCGGCGCCCGTCACGACCGCCGCGCGCACGCCTTCGTCCCGCGCGAGAGCCTCGAATGCCGCGCGCAGCTCGGCGATGAGCTCGGGGACGATCAGGTTGAGCGGCGGGCGGTCGAGCGTGACCCACGCGCAGCCGGCCTTCTTCTCGACGCGCACGAGCGCGGGCATGGGCACCTATTCAGCCCTCGCCTCGCCGCCGATCCACTCAGCTCTCGCCTCAGGGTTTCGCCCTTCAGCTCGAACCGCCACGCCTGCGGCTCCTCGGCAGCGTCTCAGCTCGAACATCAGTACCGGCGCATCGACGGGTCGACGGTGCGGGCCCACGCGTCGAGGCCGCCCGCCAGGTTCCGAACATTGGCGAAGCCGAGGCCGCGGAGGTATTCGGCGACGGCGGCGCTGCGCACGCCCTGGTGGCAGTAGACGATGATCTCGGCGGCCGGGTCGAGCTCGTCCGAGCGCAGCTCGATCTCCTCGATGGGGATATGCAGGGCATTGTCGAGCCGGCAGAGCCGCGTCTCCCAATCCTGGCGGACGTCGAGGAGCACGAGGGGCTCGCGCTGATCGAGCCGCTGCTTCAGTTCAACGGCCGTCAGTTCAGCACTCACGGGTGTGGGTCGGCGCTCATGGGTGCGGGCCCTCCGGGTCCGACGATATCATGCCGCGGCCCCCTCGTCAGGGAGCAGGACGGACGTCTCGGGCGAAACCTCTACCCTGACCTGGTCGCCCAGCTTGAAGCTCCGCCCGACGAGGGCCGAGGTGATCATCTCGACCCTGATCGTGCCCCCGGGGATCGTCACGTCGTAGAGCTGGCGCGAGCCCTCGAAGACGTGGGCGGCCACCGTCCCCGGGATGCCGCCGGCCGACCGCTCCCCCTCCTCGACGCGAAGCGCCTCGGGCCTCAGGCAGAGGAGCGCCCGGTCCCCCACCGACCAGGCGTGCGCACCCGACGACACGGGCAGGCGCGCGCCGCCTCGGGTCTGGACGACCACGCCCATCTCGCGCAGCTCGACCACGCTCACCGGCACGAGGTTCGCGGCGCCGACGAACTCGGCCACGAACGCGTTCCGCGGCTTCCAGTAGATCTCCTCGGGCCGCCCCTCCTGCACGAGGGCGCCGTCCGAGAGCACCGCGATCCGGGTGGAGAGCGACAGCGCCTCGGCCTGGTCGTGGGTGACGTACAGCGTCGTGATGCCGACGTCGCGGTGGAGTCTCGCCAGCTCGAGCCGCATCTGGGAGCGGAGCTGGGCGTCGAGGTTCGACAACGGCTCGTCGAGCAGGAGGAGGCGCGGCTGGACGATCAGCGTGCGCGCGAGCGCCACGCGCTGCTGCTGCCCCCCAGAGAGCTGCGTCGGCCGTCTCGTCTCGAAGCCCTCGAGCCCCACCTGCTGAAGCGCGGCCTTGACCTTGCGGTCGAGCTCGGCCCCGGAGACCCGGCGCTCGCGCAGCCCGAAGGCGACGTTCTCGAAGACGCTCATGTGCGGCCACAGCGCGTAGTGCTGGAAGACCATGCCCAGGTTGCGCTTCCACGGCGGCACGGAGTCGATCGGCTCGTCGTCCACGAAGATGCGCCCCAGGTCGGGCTGGACGAAGCCCGCGAGCATGCGCAGGAGCGTGGTCTTGCCGCAGCCCGACGGGCCCAGCAGGGTGTAGAACTCGCCGGGGCGTATAGAGATGGACACGTCTTTCACGGCCCAGGCGGCGCCGTAGCGCTTGCCCACCCCTTCCATGCGCACCTCGGACACCCGGATCACCGTTTCGTCTTGCGTCACGAGCGTGCCTCCTTTGGATATGCCCCCGGCGGATATGCCCCCGGCCCGGACAGCCCTGCCAGCAGCGGCACTACCAGGAGGCCCAGGCCGGCCAGCACCAGGTAAACCGCGCCCGGAGGCATCCAGGCGAGGAGGGTCGTGGCGATGACCGGGCCCAGGAACGCGGCCGCGATCCGCGATGAGTTCACGATACCGATGGCCGTCCCCGACGCCCGCTGGGCGATGGCCGCCACGGACAGCGGGAAGACCGGGGCTATGCAGAGCACCTGCAGGAAGCGGAGCACGCCGAAGCTCCAGACGTCGGGGGCGGCGGCCAGCGCCGCCAGCCCGAGCGACGAGGCCGCAAGGAACCACACAATGGTGCGCCGGTCGCCCACGATCTCGCCGACACGCGGGGCGAGCATGGCGCCGACCGCCGCGGCCGCGCCGGTGGCCAAGAGCAGGAACCCGCTCACCTCGAGCATGTCCGACGGAGCGACTCCCAGCGGCGGGAGGATCTGCGGCAGGATGGCCGTGAGAAAGAAGACCTGCGTCGAGCCCGCGAGGACCAGGAGGCAGACCGTCGCCACCTCCTTGACCGACGCCGTCGGCGGGCGCTCGTGTGGGAGCAGCTCCACCGGCCGGTACGGCACGCCCCACGCGACCAGGGCCGAGCAGGCCCAGAGCATGAGGCCCGCCGCCACGAACGAAAACCGGAAGCCGATGCGCCCGGCCACGAGCGCGCCCGCGGCCGGGCCGAGCACCTGCCCCAGCGTCATGCCGGACTGGATCGACGCGATACCGCGCCGCACGTCGCGGCCGGAGCGCCCCACCATGATGAAGGCGAACGTCGACACGGCGCCCATGAAGCCCAGCAGCATGCGCGAGAAGAACAGCTCCGGAAGGGTGCGAGCCATCGCCATGAGGAAGAAGCCCCCGCCCTGCAGGAGCTGGGTGAGAATGTACGATCGCTTCGGGTGGCGCTCGCCGAAGAAGCGCGCCGAGAACGGCGCCGTCACCACGGTCACGAGCGAGCTGACGCCGAGGATCCAGCCCGTCCAGCGGAGCGTCGCCGCCGCGTCCACCGTCGACATCTTCAGGATGTAGAAGGGCAGGCTGACGAACACGAACGACCAGGCGAAGGTGCCGAAGAACATCGAGAACGGCAGCACCCAGTCGCCCCGGAACGTTTGCTTAGCCATGCCCTACGCCCGGAAGAGCCCGGCGCCGCCGCGCGCGAGGCGCGTGGCGAGCCAGGTGCCGGCCGCGACGAGCACGATGGCGACCACGCCGAGCGCGGCGCCGGGGCCGCGGCCCACGGCCGACTGCATGTAGAGATAAATGCCGTACGAGAGCGGCCCGAGCTCGACGTTCGGCACGAGAAGAATGGTCGAGGAGAGATCCACCGCGGAGCTGACGAAAGCCAGGAGCCCGCCCGCCAGGAGCCCGCGCCCCATGAGCGGGAGCGTCACCTTGAGAAAGGCGCGCGCGCGGCTGGCGCCCAGGTTCTGCGCCGCTTCTTCGAGCGAGACCGGCAGCTGCTGGAGCGCGGCGTAGGCGCCGCGCACCGTGTAGGGCAGTCGGCGCACGGCGTAGACGACGACGAGAATGAGCCAGGTCGAGGTCAGCGGCGCCCCCAGCCCCGGCACGCTCCAGCCGTGGAAGACGCGCAGGTACCCCACCGCCAGCACCACGCCCGGCACCGCCAAGGGCATGGTGGCGATGGCATCCAGCCACTGCCGCCCGCGGGTCCGCCCGCGCAGCAGGAGCCAGGCGATGACGGCCCCCAGCCCCACGTCGAGCGCCGCCGCCAAGAGCGCGTAGCGCAACGTGTTCCAGATGAAATGCGGCGCGCGGAAAAGGATCTCGTCGTAGTTGCCCAGCGTATACACCGACGGCAGCGGCGAGAGACTCCAGACCTTGGACACGGACAGGAGCGCGATGCCCACGTGCGGGAGAAGCGCCGGCCCCAGGAGCAGAATGGCGATCGCCCACACCGCGAGCGTCCCGCCCCCGCCGAGCGCCACGGCCGGCGTCTCGCCGGACCTCCCAAGCGACGTGAAGTCACCGCGCCCCAGGAGCCCCTTCGAGATCCAGAGGGCCGAGAGCGACAACGCCACCAGCACGGCACAGATGACATAGCCGTCCACGTCGGTCAACCCCACCGTCGTCACGCGCACGTAGGCCTGCGGCGCCAGCAGTTTCGTGTAGTTGAGCATGAGCGGAGTCCCGAGGTCGTCGATCACGCGGATGAAGGTCAAGAGCGCTCCGGCCGCGTAGCCCGGCAGTGACAGCGGCAAGAGGACCCGGCGAAAGAGCCGGAAGCCGGACGATCCCAGGTTCTGCGCCGCCTCTTCGAGCGACCGGTCGAGCGCCGAGAGCGCGGCCGCAGTGTTCAGCCAAATGAACGGAAAGTAGTGGAGCGTCTGCACCATGATCACGCCCCAGAGCCCCTCCATGAACGGCACGGTCACGCCGAACCGCTCGAGGAGGAAGAGGTTGACCATGCCGCTGCGCCCCAGGATCTGCTGGAACGCGACGGCCCCGACGAACGGAGGGATGACGAGCGGCAGGAGCCCGAGCGTCGTCAACAGCCCGCGCCCGGGAAAGCTGTAGCGGACCGTGAGCAGCGCCAGCGGCACCGCGATCAGGCTGCCCAGCGCGACCGCGAGCACGCCCGACACCAGCGTGTTGACGAACGCCTCCCGGAAGAGCGGGCGCGCGAAGAAGGCGAGGAACGGCGCCGCGGTCGGCCGGCCGTCCACCATGACCGCCACGGACAGCACCTGCAGCAGCGGGTAGACGATACCCGCCCCCAGCAGGAGGAGCAGGGACCACACCAGCACGCTCTCGGCGCTCGGGCGCCGGGTCACGAGTGAGGCGACGGCCGGCAGCTCACCGTCAAGAGGCGAGCGCCTCCCGGCGTGTCGGGGCGCACGAGCTGCTCGGCCTCGCTGGTCGTGGAGAACGTGCTGCGGGCGGCCTTGGGCGTCACTTTGCTGTCACGCGCGCGGCAGGCGTACGGGTCGGATCGAGCATTGCGCCGAACATGGTGCCGGTAAGAATATCATGGAGACGGCGGCGATCCTCAGGGCGCCTTCGGCAGGACGCAGAAGCCCTGGCTCTCGATCCCGAGCGGCACGTTGAACTTGCTGCGATAGTTTGACGGCATCTATACCGCGCCCCAGACGCGCCTCATGGGCCATGCACTCCTTGACGACCACAGGCCCGCCGTGCGTGGCCTCGTCCGCGTCGTGTGTGCCCGCCCGCCTACCGGTCACGCTGCCCGGCCCCGTGGCGACGCGGCTGATCGAGACGGCGCTCGCCCGCTGAGCGAGAGGCGGGAGCCCGGTCACGGGTAGGGGTTCCTGGCGGTGCCTGAAGCGGACACCTATTGGCGGCTTGTGCCGGAGCCTGGCGAAGCAGTCTGGTGCGTGGGGTGCGCTAGAGCTTCGGAACGACGAAGTCCCTTATCTTTGCCAATTCGTCGCGAAGGTCCACAACATCTCCGCCTGTCGGACGCCACATGTCGTAACGGGCCGATCGAGAGTCGTCTTTCAGTTGCCGGTACGAGTCGTGTATCTCGGGATTCCTCTTGAGGATTGCAAGGCGGTCAAATGCCCTATCCATGTCCCCGTAGCCCGAGATGTTCGTGTAGTTCAGTTTGGACATCAGCGCCCGCAGATAGTGCAACGCCGCATAGAAGGCTGCTGTTACAGCCCAATC
Organism: Candidatus Methylomirabilota bacterium; assembly: GCA_035936835.1. Taxonomy (NCBI): domain Bacteria; phylum Methylomirabilota (SeqCode); species Candidatus Methylomirabilota bacterium. The sequence continues at coordinate 51,561 of DASYVT010000196.1, forward strand.
TAGAAAAGGAGAGCGAGCTAGATCGAAGGCTGCAAGGAAGGCTTCGTTGTGCTGCGCCTGATGAAGGTGCTGCTCCTTCGTCGGCATCTCAGAGAAGAGACCCCAGAGACTACTCTCTCGGACGGTACATGACCACCCGGCCTTGCAAATCATCTGGAACTAGCGTCCCTACCGCGCTCTGGTCTAGCGCTACCACGTTGAAGTCAAAGGTAAGCTCTGGGTACTGAGCCATCAGCGCTCGCTCTCTGACGTAGATTTCTCTTCTGACAGCCCTGTCGCGCTGCCTAATGAACGTCCACACAAGATTGGAATGACGTTCCTTGGCGTAGGTCACGGCGATAACGTCCGGTACCCCCAAGGCGCTTCCCGCAAAAGCAACCATCGCAGACTCCACGTCGATTGGCCGCTTCCGCGCCGCGGTCGTATGCGTGAATACTCCCCAGAAGTCCGAACTGCCGGATGGACGGTGCGTCGTCGGCAACCCGCCCGCCACATCCTCTTCACCGTAGGACGTGGAAGTCGCTCTTCGAGCGAACACGAAACCAATGGTGGCGACGTCTCTATCTTCAACAACGGTGTCGGTGCTCACCGCTAGCCTTGCTTCTGGAGCTGCAGGGCGCTTCTCATAACGTCCTTGCCGTTGTAGCGCAATACGAGTGTGTATTCTCCATCGCTGGGAAACTCTACGGGAGACAGCGTGTAGGTCCCTTGCATTACGTGTTGCCCTTCTCGCCCAGATTCCGCTGGCTCAAGTTCGATCAGGCTGGCCCCATCTGGCTTGAGGAGTCCAACTCCGACACGGCCTGGACCCGGAAGCTGACATCTCCAGTAAACCGACATCATCGGATGGACGGCAGGAAACTTTCCCGCCCAAATGCGGTCGAAGAGTCCATAGAGGGTAATCTTCCCGCCTGGATCGCGGGCCACAGCGTCACACGTCAGGAGGGCTTGTCCAACGGGCTCATTCCCCATGCGCGTTCACCTTACCAGAGATGTACGTTTTCCCCTAACACCTGAAGGCCCGTCTCAAAGCCTCTTGAGGCTCGGCGCGAGCATAGCCGCCTGTGTGAGCCCCCGCAAGTAGGAGACAACTTTCGGTTCTTTCCTGGCATCGCGTGACGAGGACACTGGTAGCGGCAGCCATTCACTTCCCCTTGGGCTCGCGCGGGTCCACGGTGTCGGGGAGGCACATCGCTTTATTGGATGACATCGTCGGCGCGCTGTAGTAGCGACGGCGGGATCGTCAGCCCGAGCACCTTGGCGGTCTTGAGGTTGATGACCAGCTCGAACTTCGTCGGCTGCTCGACGGGCAGGTCGGCGGGCTTCGTACCCTTGAGAATCTTGTCCACGTAGGTAGCGGCGCGCCGAAACGAATTAGTAACGTTCGGTCCATAGGCCATAAGGCCCCCGGCATCGATAAACTCCCTCCATGAGTACACTGCCGGCAGCCGGTTCTTTGCCGCCAGGTCCACGAGGCGTCTTCGCTCGGTGACGAACATGGCGCTTGGCGACACAGTCAGAGCACCCGCGCGCGCCCTGGTCATGTCCGAGAAGGCCCTGTCGAAATCAACGGGCCCTCGCGCCTCAACGAAGTGAAGCCGCACCCCCAGCGCCCGGGCCGCGACTTCTGCTGCCTTCAGCATGTCCTTGTACGTGCGTTCGGGGACGGCACCTGGATGCCAGAGGAAAGCGACCCGCGTGACCCCCGGAACGGCCTGCGTGAGCAGTTCCAGACGCTTGCCGACGAGCTCCGGGCCGAGGATGGACAACCCCGTGACATTACCGCCCGGCCGCGCCAGGCTGGTGACGAGCCCGCTCGAAACCGGATCGCCCGCAGCAGCGAAGACAATGGGGAGGGTCCTGGTCGCTTGCTTGGCGGCCAGGGCATGGCGTGTGGCTCCGGCCACGATGACATCAACCTTGAGCGCAACCAGTTCGGCCGCGAGAGCGGGGAGCCGCTCGGGCTTTCCCTCGTCATCTCGGTATTCAATGACGACGTTGCGACCCTCGATGTAACCGAGGTCACGCAGTCCTTGACGGAAGGCCTCGTGCGTGTGGGGGGAAGCGGCCAGGTTGGGCGTCAGGTAGCCTATTCGAGCGATCTTGGCCGCCTGCTGGGCCTGGGCCGCGAGCGGCGCGACGACGATGCCGCCAGCCACAATGCCGATGAATGCCCGGCGTGTGGTCACTGGATGACCTCATCCGCCCGCTGCAGCAGCGACGGCGGGATCGTGAGCCCCAGAGCCTTCGCGGCCTTGAGGTTGATGACCAGCGCGAACTTCGTCGGCTGCTCGACGGGGAGGTCGCCCGGCTTCGCGCCCTTCAGGATCTTGTCCACGTACGCGGCGCTGCGCCGGTAGAGATCGCGCAGGCTCGGCCCGTAAGACATGAGGCCCCCGGCCTCCACCATCTCCCTAGTGCCATGTGCTCCCGGCAGGCGGCTCCTTGCTGCGAGGTCTGCGAGCTGTGTTCGGTGGAGGATGAACACCCCATCTGTCAGTACGAGGAGTGCTCCCACACGCTCTGTGGCCATCGCCGCGAATGCGCCGTCGAACTCGTTGGGACCTCGGGCCTCCAGGAATTGAAGCCGCACTCCCAACGACCGGGCCGCGACGTTCAGTTCTCGTATCGCGGGCGGGTGGGACGGATTGGCCGGGTTCGAGAGGATCGCCACACGGCGGATCTTGGGGACGGTCTCCTTGAGCAGCTCCAGCTGTTTGCCGACTATTTCCAGGCCGGCGCTGTAGGACAACCCTGTGACGTTCCCGCCCGGGCGCGCGAGGCTCGCGATGAGCCCGAGCCCTACAGGATCGCCAACGGAAATCATGACGATGGGGATCGTCTCGGTGGCGTTCTTGGCTGCCACCACTCCTGGCGTCGACACCGCTACGATGATGTCCACCTTGAGCCGGACCAGCTCGGCCGCGAGGTCCGGGAGCCGGTCGAACCGACCCTCCGCAAATCGATAGTCGATGACAATATTCTGGCCCTCAACCCACCCGAGCTCGCGCAGCCCTTGCCGGAACGCGTCGAGGAAGGGCGACATATCGGAAGGGGACCTCCCCCCAAGAAAACCTATCCGAGGCACCTTTCCCGCCTGCT
>DASYVT010000197.1 GCA_035936835.1 Candidatus Methylomirabilota bacterium
CGTCGAGTGAGATGGGAGTGAGCCGCGCCGAACCCAGGGCTCGGAGGGCCTCCGCATCGCCCTGCCGGCGCACGCCCGCGAAGACTCTCCAGCCCAACTGGTCCAGATGGAGCGCGCACGCGGCGCCGATGCCTGTCGAGGCGCCCGTGATCACGACGGATTTCGCCGGAGTCGCCATCGCTAGAGCGCGTCCGCCAAGCGGCGGGCGGCCAGTCCGCCCACGACCGCCGCGGCGGCGGTGATGATGAAGGCGGCGATCGTCGGCCCGGCGCCCGGAGCCATGGAAGCGAATGCCGGCCTGCCGGAGACCAGCCAGCCCCCCACGACGAACAGGAGGAGGCTCCAGGTGACGGCGGCCGCCACGGGGCGCCGGCGGGCGTCGACGAGCGCCATGGCGATGACCGGCGCGATGCCCATCATGAAGAGTGGCCAGCCGCCCACGCGTCCGGGCGTGACGCCGTTCTTCCTGCCCATGATGGTCGCCACGGCGATGGGCGAGGTTGGATCCTTCGCGATCTCCTCTTCGATCACGGACACGGGCTGGATAATCTCGAAGCCCACGCGCGCGATCCTGAGCCCGGCCATCCCCAGGAGCACGACGCCCACGAGCACGAATACCGGCGTCCAGCGGTTTCCCGAGAGCCGCGCCGTCGGCACGAGCGCCAGCGGCAGGAGCACGGCAGCCAAAATCGCGAAGGTGTAGAAGCGAACGCCGCCGTATAGGTAGGCGATGCGGAAGGACGGATCCACGACGAGGTGGAGGCTGCCGTACAGCACCGCGCCCGAGAGGACCATGGCGGCGAGCCGCGCGCGGCTGCCGGCGGGGTAGACCTCACGCGTGATCGTGAGACATGCCCAGGCATTGATGACCGCTCCCAGGATGCCCATGAGATGCGGCGGGCTCCAGAGCGTCACGTCGATGCCGAAGAGCCGGTGCCAGAGATCGTCGATGGGCGCGGCAATGATGGTGACCGCGATGCCCCAGGCGGCCAACTGGAAGCCGCGGCTGCCGCGGAGCCCCAGCACCCGCATGTCGCCCGTCCCGCGCCAGGTCTCCCAGAAGAGCATCCCGAAGGAGAGGAACACGGCCGCGCTGACTCCGGCGTAGGTGATGAGATGCGGTGGGATCCAGAACGAGTCGCGGCCGATCAGGACATGCCACTGGATATCCCACTGCACGCCCCAGCCCGTGACGACCTTCGAGGCCAGCAGCGCCCAGAGCGTCGCGCGCTTGAGGCTCAACGCCTCGGCCGGCGCATGGACGGCCTCGAAGGGAAGATCGCTCGCGCGGATGCTCACGAAACCTGTCTACTTGGCTGCGGGCGGTTCGACGGAGACCACCTTGACGTCGAAGAAGAGCGTCTTGCCCGCCAGCGGGTGGTTGAGGTCGAGCAGCACGGTCGTGTCCTTGACGCCCTTCACGGTGACGGGACGCGGCTGCCCGTCCTGGCCGCGGGCCAGGAGGCGCGTGCCCACCACGGCCGCGCCCTGCGGCAGTGCGTCCTTCGGCACCTCGGCCTCGGCTTTGGGATCCAGGGGGCCATACGCGTCCTCCGGCTTGACCGTGACCTTCTTGCTGTCGCCTGCTTTCATGCCCAGGAGCGCCTTGTCGAGGCCCGGGATGATCTGCTGGGCGCCTTGCGTGAAGGCCAGCGCCTCCTTGCCGGCGTTGGTGTCGAGCACCGCGCCCTTGTCGTCCTTGAGCGTGTACTCGATCTTGACTGAGGAGCCTTTCTCGATGGCGGCGTTAGGTTGCGACCCTGCGGGCGCGGCGGCCAGCAGGACCAACAGCGCCACCAATGTGCCGAGGGAACGCATATCCGACCTCCGTAGTGCCGACGTGGGAATGTGAACAGTTAAGCGAGCTTACACCCGCCCGCGCCGGAGCAGCAAGCTTCTCCTCGGTCGCGGCGCGAGGGTTGACGCCCGGGCGGCATGTGTGTAACGTAACTGTGCCACGGACGATTAGCTCAGTTGGCAGAGCATCGGCCTCACATGCCGGGGGTCACTGGTTCAAGTCCAGTATCGTCCACCATTGCACACACCAAAGGCCGGGGAGAGATCCCCGGCCTTTTCGTTTGCTGCGGCGCGCGGTCTAGCTGCCCTCGCTGGAGACGACCTGGTTGCCGCCGCGCTCGGCGGCTTCCTTGAGGCGGCTCTGGGCGTGCGTAAGGAGCACGGTCTCGTTGTGGCCGTCCCGCGGGAACGACACGAGCCCCATCGAGAGCGTCACGCGCCGCGCGGCCGGGTCGGACTGGAAGGAGACGTTCTCGAGATGGGCGCGGATGCGCTCGGCCACGCGCTCGGCGTCGGCGTCGGGCGTGTTCAGCAGCAGGATGGCGATGCCGTCACGGAGGCGAGCGACCACGTCCGTGGAGCGGAGGACCTGGGTGATTTTGCGCGCCACAGCCTGCTGCATGGCTTCGCCGGGCTCGTGCTCCGCCCCGTCGGGGCGCACGAGACAGACGGAGAAGAAGTCCTGGTAGCGCGTCGCGCGGGAGGCTTCGCGGGTCAGGAGCAGGTGGAAGGCCTCCTCGCCGAAGACGCCACTTGCCGGATCCATGAAGTCGGGCACGGCCTCGCTCCCCGGTCCTGCTGGTCGCTGCACCCGCTCCCGGTGCGGCTGTGGCGGGGTGTGGAAAACAATACACGAAACCGGAGACTTGGTGGGAGTGCCTTCAGCGGGAGGAAAAGGGCGCCAGGACGAGACCGACGGAGTCCGTGATGAGCTCGTCCATGCTCTTGCGCCGGATGAGGCGGCCCGTCTTGCAGTCGAGCTCCACGTCCACCGCGCGCCGGTCCTCCGCCGGCGGCTCCACGAGGAGCGGCCGGCCATCGGCGACGCGGCGGATCTCGAGGCCCACGTCCCAGTAGGTCGTTGGGCCCGAGCGGGCCCGGCCCGACTGCTTGCAGTGGCTTAGGTCGCCTTGGTAGAGGCGGGCGTCCACGATGACGAGGTGCTCGGCGCCGGCCTCACGCGCGCGGCTGAGCGCGGCGGTCCTGTCCAGCCCTTCGAGCGGTCGCGCGGACGACCCGGAGACGGACACCATATCCACGGTCAGGATGCCGGCCCGCTCGAGCCCTTCCACGACTGCGGCCTCGTAGTTCTCGGGGATCCGATCGCGCTCGCGTTTGTCCAGCTCGGCCGGAACGCTCACGCGCACGAGGAGCGCCGGGCGGCGCACCGAGGTGGCGCGAAAGCCCGGCTCGCGGGAGGCGGTCGTGCCGCTCCCGAAGCCTCCCGCGCAGCCTGATGCGGCGAGCAGCGCCGCCAGCGCGAGATTCCACTTTGTGAACGCCCACTTTGTGAACCCAGGGCGCCGCATGGCGGGATGCTACAACATTCCTTGACCCGCGGCTCCACCGTGCCCACAATCGGCCCATGTCCACGACGGCCAGATTCCCCACGATCACTCCAGAGGCGCTGGCGGCGCTCAGGGCACGCATCAGCCAGCCGGTCCGCCGTCCCGAGCCCTATATCGAGGTCGCGACGCGGGACGCCATCCGCCACTGGGCCCACGGCATCGGCGACCGCAATCCGTTCTGGGCCGAGGCCGGCGTGGCGCCGCCGACCATCCTCTTCGCCATGGACCGGATCGTCTCGGGCTATGTCGGCGGGCTGCCGGGCATCCATGCCATGTACGGGGGGACCGACTTCCGCTGGCATCGCGCCGTTCGGGAAGGAGACCGGATCGTCGGCGAGAGCGTGCTGAAGGACGTGATCGAGAAGCCCTCGGCGTTCGCCAAGCGGGCCATCCAGCAGGTCTACCGCACGACCTTCACGAACCAGCGCGCCGAGGCTGTCTGCGAGGCCGACTCGTGGTGCTTCCGGACGGAGCGCGACACGGCGCGCGAGCGCGGCAAGTACAAGGACGCCGCGCCACACCGGTACAGCGAGGACGAGATCAGAACAATCTCTCGCTTCTACCAGAACGAAGAGATCCGCGGAGCCAGGCCGCGGCTGTGGGACGATGTCCACGTGGGCGAGAGCCTGCCGACCGTCTGCAAGGGCCCGCTGACCGTGACGTCAATCGTGGCGTTCGTCCAGGGGTGGGGCAGTCTCTACGTGCGCGGGCACGGGCTGGCGTTCGATCTCATCGAGCGCCACCCCGCGCTCGGCATCCCCAACGCGTTCGGGGTGCCGGAGCCGCCGGAGCGCGTCCACTGGGACGAGGCGTTCGCCCGGACGGTGGGAGTGCCGGGCGCCTATGACTACGGCCCCGAGCGGGTGGCGTGGCTCGGTCACGTCGCGACCAACTGGATGGGCAATGACGGCCAGCTCAGACGGCTCTCGGCCCAGGTCCGCCGCCACAACCTGATCGGAGACGTCAGCTGGTGCCGCGGCATCGTGACCGGCAAGCGCGAGGAAGACGGCCTGTCGCTCGTGGACGTGGACCTCCTAGTCGAAAACCAACACAATGACATCACCGCGAAGGGCTCGGCCACCGTGGCGCTGCCGCGCGGGAAGCCGTCTTAGATGACGCCTGCCGCGCGGACGCTTGGCGAGTGGGCGGCTCGACTCCGCGCCGAGGACATCCCGGCTGCGGTGCGGGACAACGCGACCCTCCGCGTGCTCGACACGATAGGCTGCGCGCTGGCGGGGGCGCGGGAAGACCACGCGCCTTCCGTGCTGGCGCTCGCGTCCCGCTGGGGCGGGCCCGGCCTCTGCACCATCTGGGGCACCCCGCTCACGGCCGCACCGCCCCAGGCCGCGCTCGCCAACGGCGCCCTCGCCCACGGCCTCGACTTCGACGACACCCACGCGGATTCGGTCTGTCATGGGTCCGCCGTGCTGGTGCCGGCGGTGCTGGCCCTCGCCGAGTCGGAGCGACTGGGCGGCCGCGACGCGTTGACGGCGCTGGTCGCGGGATACGAGGCCATGATCCGCATCGGCATGGCGGCCCCCGGGCGCTTTCACGAGCGCGGCTGGCACGCCACCGCCGTCTGCGGCGCGTTCGGGGCCGCGCTCGCCGCCGGGAAGTCCCTGGGCCTCGACGCCGACCGTCTGACCGCGGCCCTCGGCATCGCGGCGAGCATGGCCTCGGGCGTGATGGAGTTCCTCGAAGACGGCTCCTGGGTCAAGCGGCTCCATCCCGGATGGGCGGCGCAGTCGGGGATACAGGCGGCGGCGCTCGCGGGCGAGGGCTTCACCGGACCGGCGACAGCTCTCGAGGGACGGCTCGGCTTCTACTGTGCCGCGCTTGGCGAAGCGCCCGATATCGAGAAGCAACTGAAGAGTCTGGGGGATGAGTGGGAGACAGTGCGGAGCTCGTTCAAGCTCTATCCGTGCTGCCATCTCAACCACGCCTATCTCGACGCCGTGACGCGCCTCAAGGAGACCGAAGGTCTCAGGGCGGAGCAGGTGGCCGAGATCGAGTGCCTCGTGCCCGCGGGGGAAGTGCCCATCGTCTGCGAGCCCGTGGCGGCGAAGCTCCGGCCACGGACACCCTACGACGCCAAGTTCAGCCTCGCGTTCTGCGTCGCGGCGGCGCTCTGCGGGGACCAAGTGGGCATCGGCGCCTTCACCGGGGAGAGTATCCGCGAGGATCGTGTGCTCGCGCTGGCCGCTCGAGTGCGGTACACGGTGGATCCCGCCTCGCCCTATCCGAGGACCTTTCCCGGCTGGGTCAAGGTGCGGCTCGCGGACGGCAGGGTGCTCGAGGCGCGGGAGGAGAGCCAGCGCGGCGGCCCCGATCGGCCGATCGCGCCCGACGAGGTGATCGAGAAGTTCCGCGACAATGCCGCCCGCCTCCTGCCGCCGCCCCGCGTGACCGCGCTCGAGGACGCCGTGCTCGGCATGGAGCGAGCCCGGGATCTTGGCCCGCTCCTGGCTCTCTGCCGGCTTGCCTGAAGCGAAGGGCGCGCTCGACGGCATCGTCGTCGTCGAGGTCGGCGGTTTCGTCGGGGCGCCTTACGCGGCGCGCTCTCTGGCCGATTTGGGCGCCACGGTCATCAAGGTCGAGTCGCCGGGCGGCGATCCCTCGCGCCGTCACGGGCCGTTTCCGAACGACCTTCCGCACCCGGAGAAGAGCGGGCTCTTCTGTCTGCTCAACGCCAACAAGCTGGGGGTGACGCTCGATTTGACGCGCGCAAGCGACCGGGAGCGCCTTGACGGCCTCCTCTCCTCTGCCGACGCGCTCGTCGAGGATCTCCACCCGGATGACGCGGAGACACTGGGGTTGTCCCCAGCCGACACCGCTGCGCGCTTTCCCCGTCTCGTCCACGCTTCGGTCACGACCTTCGGCCACTCCGGACCCTGGAAGCACTTCCGCGGCCACGCGCTCCAGGCTGGGGCCGCCGGCGCCGCGAGCATCGTCATCGGCGAGCCGCGGCGGCCTCCGCTCGCGCTGCCGTGCTCGCAGCCGGATTTCCAGGCGGGGATCAACGCCGCTGCCGGCGTCATGCTCGCGCTGATCGAGCGTCGCGCGTCGGGCAAGGGGCAGCACGTGGACGTGGCGGCCGCCGACGTGATGGCTTTCTTCGGCGGCATCACATCGCCGCTCTACACCGCGACGGGGCTCGAGTGGGAGCGGGCGGGCCATCGCGCGTCGGGCTCGGGCGGCTTCTATCCCTACACCATTCTGCCCACGCGAGACGGGTACCTCTGCATGATCACGCGCTCCGGGCAGCCGTGGAAGAAATTCATCGACGCCCTCGGCGCGCCGGCCTGGTCGGCGGAGCCGCGCTACCGCGACCGCGCGGCCCTCGGACGCCTTTACCCGGACGAGGGTGACGCGCTGCTGGCGCCGCTGCTGGGCGAGCGTACGAGCGCCGACCTCCAGGAGATGTGCCGGCGACTCGCCATCCCGTTCGCCATGGTGCGGAGCACGGCTGAAGTCCGGGCCTGCCCTCAGCTCGGCGCGCGCGGCTTCTGGGTGACGGTGGACCGCGAGCATACGGGCCCGCTGACCTATCCCGGCGCGCCCTGGCGTTTCTCCAAGACACCGTGGCGAATTCGCCGTCCCGCGCCCACGCTCGGCCAGCACAACGCCGAAGTCTTTGGGAAGGGAACCCTCACCCCGGCCCTCTCCCTGGCAGGGCGAGGGAGCCAACGTAGAACCCTCTCCCCGCGAAGGCCGCTGGCCGGCATCCGCGTCATCGACTTCGGCTGGGTGGCCGTGGGGCCCGTGCTGTCGAGCCTCCTCGCCGAATTCGGCGCCGAGGTCATCAAGGTCGAGTCTTCGAGGAGGCTCGACTACTGCCGGCTCATCCCGACGCCGCTCCGGGAAGGGGAAGACGCGAGCAAGGCGCTCGGGGCCCGGACGGCCGAAATCGACCGCGTTCCTCTCTTCCACCAATACAACCGCGGCAAGCTCGGAGTCACCGTGGACCTTCGCCATCCGGGCGCGCCGGCCCTTCTCAAGCGCCTGGTGGCCGAGGCCGACGTGGTCGTCGAGAACTTCTCGCCCTCGGTGCTCAGGTCCGCGGGCCTCGACTACCCGGCGCTCAGCGCGGTTCGTCCCGGCCTCGTCATGATCTCCTGCTCAGCCGTAGGCTCTGGCGGACCCTGGGAGGACGTGCGCACCTTCGCGCCGTCGCTCACGAGCCTCTCCGGGCTCGAACGCCTCATCGGCTACACGGGAGAGCGCACGCTCGGCGCGCTGACGCTCGGCTACGGCGACCCGTCGAATGCGCACCACGGCTTCTTCGCCGTGCTGGCAGCCCTCGCGCACCGGGCGCGAACGGGCGAAGGCCAGTGGATCGACATGAGCCAGCTCGAGGCGACGGCGGGGCTTGTCGGCGAGGCGCTGATGGATCTCGAAATGAACGGCAGGGTCTGGGATACGGAGGGCTCGCGGCACGCCTCCATGGCGCCTCATGGGATCTTTCCGTCCTTAGGCGAGGACCGTTGGGTCGCCATCTCCTGCGCTGGGGACGACGAGTGGCGCGGGCTCGCGAGCGCCATGGGCGGGCCAGCCTGGGCGGCCGCTGCGCGCTTCGCGTCCCATTCGGGCCGGCAGGCCGGCGCGGGCGAGGTCGACGGAGCGATCGCGCGGTGGACCTGCTCCCTCACGGCCGAGGAGGCGACGGTGCGCTGCCAGGCCCACGGGGTCGCCGCCGCGCCGGTGATGGGGCTCGAGGCTCACCAGGATCACCCGCACTTCCGGGCACGGCGAGCCGTCCGCGCCGTGAGGCATCCTGCCGTGGGCGACTTCGCGCTCTACACCTCGCCGATCAAGCTTTCCGCCACCCCGGGCAAGATCGAGCGCGCGGCCCCCTGCCTGGGGGAGCACAATGCCGAAGTTTTTCGCGGTCTTCTGAGGCTCAAGAAGGGGGAGTATGAAGGTCTGGTTCGGGACGGCGTGATTCGCTAGGGGATTTGCTTGCGTACTCGGGTTATATCTGAGAGGATTGGTGTATGTCCTCGAAAACGCTAGGCGTTGTAGTGGCGGTGGCACTGTCACTGGGGATCGCGGGAGCGGCAGTGGCGCAGGGCGTGGAGGTCGAGACGACCGCGCCTGCTCCGCCCAAGTTCGAGATCATCCGCCCGGAGGTTCCGGGCAGCGAGATCACGCGCCCGAGGGACGCCGACATCTACCGCGGCGACCCCGTCATCAACTACGATCCGGCCTTCATCGAGCCCTTCTCGACGGAGACGGCGACCGGGCGCATGGGGCTCGCAGGGTGGGGCTCGCCGGTGGGCGTGGTCACTACCGATGGACCCACGGGCATGCGGCAGCCGGGATGGCTGAGCTTCGGCTTCGCGATCACCTGGGGTGGGCCCGTCCGGAAGACCGTCGTCACGCCCGTCGCCTCGCCACGCTGAGCTCGCTGCACCCGGCCACCGGTCCATGCCGCTCCTGAAGGGCAATCTTCACGCCCACACCACGTTCTCCGACGGGCGCCGGCCCGTGGCCGAGGTCGTCGCGCGCTACCGCGAGCTGGGCTACGACTTCCTGGCCATCACCGACCACGACAATCGCATCGGCGACGACTACTGGTCCAACATTCCCTCCGGGGACGACCGCATGCTGGTCCTGACGGGCGTCGAGCTGGACTACCGGCCGCTGTCCCAGCACGTGGGCAAGATCATGGGCGATCGCGAGACGCTCTACGTCCTGAACCACCCGGCGCGCTACGGACTGAACGTCGAGCAGATCCTCTACCGGATCGGCGTCATCAGCGAGGACGGGCTACCGATCCACGCGGTCGAGATCACCGACACGGGCGCCTACCAGGCCCAGCACGATGTCGAGCTGATCCGCCTGCCGAAGATCGCCACCGACGACTCGCACCGCGACGACGAGATCGGCCGCGCCTGGGTCGAGGTGGACGCCGCGCGCAGCCCGGACGCGATCATCCGCGCCATCAAGGCGGGGGACTTTCGCTTAGGCTTCGCCGCCGCGCCCGCCGCGCGCGAGGGGCGCGGCTTCGATCTCCTCGGCCTCTCGGACTAGCCGCACGTCCCAATACTTCCGGGCCCTGTGGTACCCTTTGCGGGCAATGTTGATCCGTATCGGCCACAGCCCTGATCCCGACGACGCGTTCATGTTCTACGCCCTCACCGCCGGCAAGGTGAAGGCGGAGGGCATCGAGGTCGAGCACGTGCTGGAGGATATCGAGTCGCTCAACCGCCGCGCGCGAACGGGCGACCTCGAGGTGACGGCCATCTCGGCCGCGACCTACGTCATGGTGCACGAGCAGTACCGGATGATGGATCCCGGCGCCTCGATGGGCAAGGGCTACGGCCCCATCCTGGTCGCGACGGAGCCCATCGCGCGGGAGGACCTCGAGAAGAAGGTCGTCGCCATTCCGGGCAGGCACACCACGGCGGCGCTCCTGCTCAGGATCTATGTCGGCGACCCGCCGATCATCGAGGTCGCCTTCGACAAGATCCCGAAGGCCGTGCTCGAGGGTCAGGCCGACCTCGGGCTCCTGATCCACGAGGGGCAGATCACGCACCAGCAGATGGGCCTGGTCAAGGTGCTCGACATGGGGCAGGAGTGGGAGCGCGAGTCGGGCCTGCCGCTGCCGCTCGGCATCAACGTCATGCGCCGCGACCTGGGCGACGCCGTGCACCGGAAGCTGTCGCAGGCGCTGCGCGACTCGATCGACTACGCCTACGCGCACGTGGACGAAGCGCTCGAATACGCCATGCGATACGGGCGGGGGATTGACAAGGAGACCTGCAGGAAGTTCGTCCTGATGTACGTCAACGACTACACGAAGCGCCTCGGGCCCGATGGCAAGGCCGCCCTCGAGCGTCTCTACGCGATCGCCCACGCCAAGAAACTGATCCCGATCATCCCGCCCGTCGACCCGATCTAGCCCGCCGCTAGTAAATCTTTAAGATCTCGTACTCGGTGGTGCGCTGGACGGGGGTGAAGCCCGCCTCACGGATCAGCATCACGATCTCGTCCACCGTGATCTTGTTGACGTAGTCGGCCGCGGCGTGGACGTTCTCCTCGAAGAGCGTGCCGCCGAAGTCGTCCGCCCCCCAGTGCAGCGCGATCTGTCCGGCCCGCTTGCCCTCGGAAAACCACGAGGCCTGCACGTGCGGGAAGTTGTCGAGGTAGAGGCGGGAGGCGGCGAGCATCCGGAGATACGCGTTCGGGCCCTTGTAAGTCTTGATCCACTTTTCGAGAAGCGTGTTGCCCGGCTTGAAGGACCACGGCACGAAGGCGGTGAAGCCCGGGTATTCGTCCTGGAGCTCCCGGATCGCGTCGAAGTGGTCCAGGATGTCCTCCGGCGTTTCGACGTGGCCGTACATCATGGTCGCCGTGGACTTGAAGCCCTGTCGGTGGGCCTCGCGGTGGACGTCGAGCCAGGCTCGCGGCCCGCCCTTCTTGGGCTCGATCCGCTTGCGCACCCGCTCCGACAGCACCTCGGCCCCGCCGCCGGGCAGCGTCGTCTGGCCCGCCGCCTTGAGCCGGGCCAGCACGTCGGGCATGGACAGCGATGAAACCTCCGCCATCGTCATGATCTCCGACGCGGTGAAGAAGTGCGGCGTCACCTGCGGAAAGCGGCGCCGCGTTTCGGTCACGAGGGACAGGTAGTACTCGAGGGGAAGGGTGGGGTTATGTCCGCCCTGGAGGAGCACGGTCGTCGCGCCCCGCTCGGCGGCGAACTCGACCTTCTGGAGGACCTCCTCGACCGTCAGCGTCCAGGCTTCGGAGTCGCCCGGCTTGCGGTAGAAGGCGCAGAACTGGCAATCGGTCACGCAGACGTTGGTGTAGTTGGGGTTCGAGTCGATGACGAAGCTGACCTGCTTCTCCGGATGGGCGCGGAAGCGCGCATCCTGCGCCAGCGCGCCAAGCTCGAGTATGGGCGCTTCTGTCAGGAGCCACAGGCCTTCGGCGCGGTCGAGCCGCTTGCCGGCCTCGGCCTTGGCGCGGATCTCGGCGAGCACGGGCTAGTTCCAGACCTTGACGACGTTGTAGAGCGCGTCCCGCTCGACCGCGACCTTGCCCGCGTCGCGAATCATGCGAAGGATCTGCTCCTGAGCCAGGCCGGCGGGGCTCTCGGCCTGCGCCATGTGGGCGATCTTCTCGTCTTCCAGCGTGCCGTTGACGTCGGACGCGCCGAAATTGAGCGCGACCGAGGCCGTCTCCTCGCCGATCATGACCCAGTAGGCCTCGATGTGCGGGAAGTTGTCGAGGAGGAGTCGCGAGGCCGCGATCGTGCGGAGATCGTCCGTCGGCGGAGTCTGGCGCGGCACGAGCTTTGTCGTCCCGACCTGGTACGCGAGGGGAATGAAGGTGAGGAAGCCTCCGCTCTTGTCCTGCTGCTCGCGCAGGCGCACGAGGTGCTCGACCCGCTCGGCCATGGTCTCGATGTGGCCATAGAGCATGGTCGCGTTGGTCTTGATCCCGAGGGAATGGGCGATGCCGTGGATCTCGAGCCAGCGGTCGGCGTCCGCCTTGCCGGTGTAGTGCAGCGCCTTCTGGAGGCGCGGTGAAAAGATCTCGGCGCCGCCACCCGGCATGGAGCGGAGCCCCGCCTTCTTGAGCCGCGTCAGGGCCTCGCGGGGCTCGATCTTCCAGCGCCGCCAGAGGTAGTCGATTTCGGCGGCCGTGAAGGCCTTGATCTGAGTCTCGGGGCGGGCGGCGTGGATGGCCCCGATCATCCGCTCGTAGTAGTCGAAGGGCCAGTCCGGATGGTGGCCGCCGACGATGTGCGCCTCGCGCGTGCCCGGCTTGATCATCTCGAGCACGTCCTCGATGGAGTTCTCGAAAGCGCCGTCTTCGCCCTTCTTTCGCGCGAAGTCGCAGAAGGAGCACGACAGGACGCAGATGTTGGTCGGGTTGACGTAACGGTTCATCACGAAGAAGACCTGCTCGCCGTGCAGCCGCGACTTGGCGAAGTCCGCCATGCGGCCGAGGCCGTGGAGGTCTTCGGTTTCGAACAGCGCGAGGCCGTCTTCCGGAGAAAGACGGATGTTGTTCCGCACCTTCTCCCAGATGGCCAGGAGACGGCGGTCGCGGAGCAAGGGGGGCGCGGCGACGGCAACAGCCATGCATTCCTCCAGCAAAGGTGGTAGACCGGGCAGTCGCTCCGATTCTAAGTGGCGCCCCCGGTGGCTGTCAACGATTCCCGTCCCCCGGGCGTGGGCGGCTACTTGATGGCGCCGACGGTGAAACCGGCGATGAAGCGGTCGAGGAAGAAGTTGTAGAGGACGGCCAGCGGCACGCTGGTGATGAGGCACGCGGCCATCAGCGAGCCCCAGTAGTAGACGTCGCCGCGCACGAGCGCCACGGGCACACCCACGCTGACCGTCATCCTCTCGACGGATGAGATGAAGGTCAGGCTGTAGACGAACTCCTGGATCGTGAGCGTGAGCGCGAAGATCACGATGGTCAGAAGCCCCGGCACCGCCAGCGGCAGTACCACGCGCGCGATCGCGCCGAGCCGGCTGCAGCCGTCCACCATGGCCGACTCTTCCACCTCCTTTGGCAGCGTCTTGAAGAAGCCCATGAGGAGCCAGGTGCAGAACGGCACCGTGAAGGTCGGGTAGATCAGCACGAGCGCCCAGAGCTGGTTCTGGAGCCCGAGCATGGCCACGAGCCGCGAGAACGGGATGAAGAGCAGCGTCGAGGGCACGAGGTATGTCAGGAAGATGCCGATGCTGAGGCGCTCGCCCCAGCGCCCCGTCAGCCGCGCGAGGCTGTAGGCCGCCGGCACGGCGAGGACGAGGGTGATGGCGACAACGAGCGCCCCAACCCAGAGCGTGTTGAAGAGCCAGGTCGGGAAGAGCGTGCTCTCGAAGAGAATCTGCAGGTGCTCGAGGGTCGGCGGCTGATTGAAGATGAAGGGATTGTGGGCCGTGTTCGAGGCGCCGACATAGAGGTCGCTGTTCTGTTTGAAAGAGGTGATGAGCATCCAGTAGAAGGGAAAGACCGCGAAGGCCGTGGAGCCGAGAATCAGGACACGATGGCCCACGAGAGCGAGCGCGCGCCGTAGGGGCCCGCGCCGCATGCTACGTCACCTCCGCCCGCCGCGAGACGCGCAGCATCATGACCGCCATCACGACGAGCAGCGGCACCAGGAAGATGGCGACCGCCGCGCCCCGCCCGACGTCGCCACCCAGTACACCCTCCTGGTAGGCCAGGCTCGCGAGCACGTGGGTGCTGTTGTACGGGCCGCCCCGGGTGAGCAGGTAGACCACGTTCATATCGGTGAAGGTGAAGACCACGCCGAAGAGGACGGCCACGGTCAAGATCGGCGTCATCATCGGGAGAGTGATCTGGAAAGCCTTGGCAACCGGCCCCGCACCGTCGATGTCGGCGGCCTCGTGGACCTCGGCCGGGATGGAGCTCAGCCCGGCCAGGAGGATGACGGTCGAGAAGGGCAGCAGCCGCCAGACGTGGACCGTGATGATGGCGACCATGCCGAGGGTGGGGTCGCCGAGCCAGTAGTACCGCTGGCCCGGGCCCAGCAAGCCCGTGACCTTGAGCATCCAGTTGATCACGCTGAAGGTCGAGTCGAAGATCCAGAGCCAACCGAGGGTGGCCAGCGAGATCGGCGCCGCCCAGGGCATGAGGATCAGGAAGCGCACCAGGAACTTGCCGCGAAACTTCTTGAGGAGCGCGCGGGCCAGGATATTGCCGAGGAATATCACCAGCAGCTGCGAGACGAACGTGAAGATGAAGGTGTTCTTGAGCGCCCGCAGAAAGACCGCGCTGGTGGCCACGCTCTTGAAGTTCTGAAGCCCGACGAAGGAGAAATCCAGGCTCCCGGCGGAAGAGTTGGTCAGGCTCAGGAAGAGCGCCAGCAGGAAGGGCAGGGCGACCAGCAGCATGATGTAGATCAGCGCGGGCGCCAGCAGGAGCTTCCCGAGCCTTCGGTCGCGGGGCGAGAGGCTGTCCGTGGCCTTGGCCGCGGGTGGGGCGAGAGCGACTTCCGCGGTGGTCATGTCCTCCTGTCACAGACGGGCCGGCAGGGGGCGCGAGGGCGCCCGCCTGCCGGCCGGGGTGCTGTTCGGGTTGGGCGGGACTACCGGTCCTTCGAGCCTCCGGGCACCATGCCCTTCTTGCGCCACTTGTTGAAGATCTCCTTGGTGCGGTTGCTAGCCTCCGTCATGGCGTCCTTGGGAGACAGCGTGCCCGTGGCCCCCTTAGCGAACATGTCCGTGATCACATAGGTATCGAAGATCTCGCCCTCTGCCGGGTTGGCGAAGCCCGGATAACCCAGGTTGGTGGACCAGGGCTGGGACTTCGCGAGCAGCGCCAGCTTGTCCGCCGGCTTGGAGCCGAACGGATCGTTGTTGCACTGCTTGGCGATCCAGGCGGCGCCGGACTCGATCTTCTTGTTCATCGCGGTGCCGGGATCGGCGGCCGCGCCGTAGAACGACGGGAAGTTGTAGAGCTGGCTCCCGAGCATGGACTCCCTTGACGCGTCGATCAGGGCGACCAGGAACTCCTTTGCGGTCTCCTGGCTCTTGGAGAACTTCCAAACGACATAGCCGCTCATGACGTGCTCGGAGGCCAGCATGATGCCGGTCGGCCCCTTGAGCGCCGGAACGAAGAAGTAGTGCTCGAGCACCGGCAGGTTGTTGGCCTGGGCCGTTCGATACGCGGAGATGGAGTTCAGGATGTAGGACGTCTCCTGAGCGTTGAAGGCCTGGTTGTTGGAGGCCGCGTTCCAGGAGAGGACCGCCTGCGTCATGCCGACCGAGTACAGGCGCTTGGCGTACTCGAGCGCTGCCAGGGTCTCGGGCGAGTTGAGCACCACGTTGGCGTCCTTGTCCTGGATCGCGCCGCCGTGGCACCAGAGCATGTTGCGGACGGCCATGTTCGAGTCGATGTCCTGGCTGAGGCCGATCCCGATCGGGATCTGCATCTGCGGGAACTTCTTCTTGATCTCGGGTGCCGCCTTGACGAGGTCCTCGTACGTCACCGGGCCGTTGGGCTGCCCGATGTCGGTCCAGATCTTCTTGTGGTAGTTCCCGGGGTCGGGCACCCACATGTCGGACACGGCGAACTGCTTCTTCGTGAAGGGGTTGTAGGTGCTGCGGTACGCGAGGTCAACCTGCTTGCCGTACTTCTTGTCGAGCGTCCCGACCACGTCCTTGAGGTCGATGACGTGCTCCTCGAACGCGCTGGCCAGGCCGATGAACATGTGAATGTCGTGGCCGGACTGAGCGGCGACCTCGGCCGTGGCCCGGGGCACCACGTCGGCGAAGCCCACGTGGTCCACCGTCACCTCGATGCCGCGCTTGGCGCCCCACTCCTTGGCGAACGGGTCGAACCACTTGTCGTAGGACGGGACGAAGTGGCTCCACTGAAGGATCTTCAGGGTCTTGTCGGCCGCTCCCGCACCGCGCGTGAAGATTGTCGGCCCGGCCGCCGTGGCCGCGACACCCGCCGCGACGAGCTTGCCGCCCCTCATGATGAACTGACGACGAGTTTGCATACCCGCCGCCATTGGTGTGTGCTCAAGGGTGTGTGCTCGAGCGCTCCCCCCAGGTACCGATCCGGCCCCGCGGGTGAAGAATATCACAAGTTTATGCCCCCTCCGGCACCATGTTATTCTTGCGACCCGTGAATGGTCACGACGGCGTGTTCTTCGAAGATCTCAAGATCGGCCAGGAGTTCACCTCGCCCGGGCGCACCGTCACCGAGGCCGACATAGTCATCTTCGCCGGGCTCAGCGGCGACTACAACGTGCTCCACACCGACGCCGAGCACATGAAGTCCTCCATCTTCGGCGAGCGGATTGCCCACGGGCTCCTCGGCTTGAGCATCCAGCAGGGCCTGGCGTCCCGCGGGGAGCCGGCAGCCGCGCACGGCCCTCTCAGCGCCCTCAGGTGGAAGTTCAAGGGCCCGATCAAGATCGGCGATACCGTCCACGTCCTTTCGCGCATCGCCGCCAAGAGGGACGGGCCCGACGCGCGCCGCGGCCTCGTCACGATGGTGCGGCGGCTCGTCAACCAGCGGGGCGAAGTCGTGCAGGAAGGCGAGACCGAGTACGTGGTGGAGCGCCGCAAGCCGTGAGCGGAGCCGCCGTCGCGCCGGCGCAGTGCTACTTCGAGGACGTGGAGAAGGGTGTGCCGCTCGAGACCCCCGGGATGACGCTCACCGCCGCCCACATGACCCTCTTCGCAGGCGTCACTGGGGATGCCGCGCTCCGGGATCCGGACGCCGTCCCCGATCTTCTCCCGCTCTGCTTGTCCTCGGGCCTAAGTTGGCGCGTGCCGCGGCGGCCGCTGGCCGTGCTGGCCTTCATGGGCTTCGAGTGGCGCTTCCTCGAGCCGGTCAGAGTCGGCGACACCATCCACAGCGTCTCCCGGACGCTGACCAAGCGGAGCATGCGCGAGGGCGGGGTGGTCATCGAGGAGCGCCGCATCGTGAACCAGCGCGGCGAGACGGTGCAGTCGGGCAAGCTGACGCTGCTCGTCGCGCGCCGGCCGGTCGCATGATGGGGACGCAGCTGCGGGTCCTCATCCTCACGGCCTCGTACGGCTCGGGGCACGCCCGCGCCGCCGGCGTTCTCGCCGACGAGTTCCGCCGGGCCGGAGCGCTCCCGACGGTCGTCGACCACTTCCGTGACCTCGTCCACCCGAAGTTCGACAAGTGGAGCCGCTCGCTCTACTACAGCATCCTCCGCCGGGCTCCCGCCCTCTGGGGCGGGGCCTATTGGTTGGGCGATCAGATCAGCGTCTCGTCGCCGTTCATGCTGGGGTTCAACCGGGTCGGCGCGCGGAAGCTCCGCCGGCTCCTGCGCGCGCAGCGGTTCGACCAGGCGGTCTCGGTGCAACCGACGCCCGCGGCGGCGCTCTCGTATCTTCGCTCGCGCGGCGAGCCGACCCCGCCGCACACCACGGTCTTCACCGACTTCGTCGCGCACACGCAGTGGATCCACCCGCATGTGGACCGCTACTGCGTGCCCGCCGAGGAGATCGCCCACGAGCTGACGGCCAAGGGCCTGCCACGGGAGGGTGTGGTCGTGACCGGCATCCCGGTGGCGCGCGAGTTTCTCCAGCAGCCCGACCGCGCCGCCGCGCGCCTGGCGCTGGGGCTCTCGCCCCGGCTGCCGGTGCTGCTCTTCATGGACGGGTCTGGCGGCGGTTTCGGCCGCCTCGAGGAGGCGGCGCGCGCCGTCCTCGACATGGAGCAGTCCTTCCAGGCCGTGTTCGTGGCCGGCCACGAGCGGGGTCTCGAGGGGCGGCTGAGACGGCTCGCGGATGGGCGCGAGCACCGGGTCAAGGTCTTCGGCTTCGTGGATCACATCCGCGAGCTGATGGCGGCCGCCGATTTCCTCGTCACCAAGGCCGGCGGGCTCACCCTCGCGGAGGCGCTCGCCGCGGAGCTGCCGGTTATCTGCTTTGGCTCGCTCCCGGGGCAGGAGGCCCGCAACGAGCGGTTCGCGGCCATGACGGGCGTCGGACTCGTGGCGGGGTCCGGGGCGCAGCTGCAGCGGGTCATCGCCGCCGCCCTGCGCGACCCGGTGTTGCTGCGCGACATCCGCGAGCGCATCGGGCTCTACCGCCGGCCGCGCGCCGCCCAGGATATCGTCGGCCTCGTGCTCGGCGACCAGAGGCTGGCGCGCGAGCGTGCGTCGTGAGCGCGGCGGCTTGGCTCCTCGCGGCGCCGGCGCTCTGGGCGGGCTACACCTGGGGCTCCCACGCGCTGACGTTGGGAAGCGTGTGGCGTGGGCCGCGGGCGGGCCGGAAGGTCGCCCTCACCTTCGACGACGGCCCTGACCCGGAGCACACCCCGCGCGTGCTGGACATCCTGGCGGCCCACGGTACCAGGGCAACGTTCTTTCTGGTCGGCGAGCGGGCGGCGCGCGCAGGCGCGCTGGTCCGGCGCATCGCGGCCGCCGGCCACGACATCGGTAACCACACGTGGAGCCACCGGAGCCTCTGGCTCGCCGGACCTCGGGAGACCGCGCGCCAGGTCAATCGGGGGCACGAGGCCATCTCCCAGGCCGCCGGCGCGCCGCCGCGGTTCTTCCGCCCGCCGTGGGGCATGACCAACCTCGCGCTCTTCCCCGTGCTGCGGAGGCTCGGCACGCCGTGCGTGTTCTGGACCGCGCAGACGGAGGGGCGGCGCCCCGCGGCGCCCGCCCTGCAGGTGGAGCGCGCTCGAAGACGCGTGAGGGCCGGGGCCATCGTGGACCTCCACGACGCCGACGGAGTCGCCGGTGCCGGAGCGCGCCTGGTCGAGGCGCTGCCGGCGATGATCGGCATGTTGGGAGCGGATGGCTATTCGCTGGTTCCGCTCAGCGACCTGCTGTAGAATCGCCCACACCTCGTTCATTCGACAAAGGAGTCCCGTGATGGCTATCGACACCCGCCGCAAGAGCCGCGTCCTCCTTGAGGGCCCCGACCGCGCCCCGGCCCGCGCCATGATGAAGGCCGTCGGCTTCTCCGACGAGGACCTGGCGCGTCCGCAGATCGGCGTCGCCCACTCCTGGATCGGGACCATGCCGTGCAACTGGAACCACCGGAAGCTCGCGGAGAAGGTGATGCAGGGCATCCGCGCGGCCGGCGGCACGCCCATCGAGGTCAACACGATCTCCATCACCGACGGCATCACCATGGGCACCGAGGGGATGAAGGGCTCGCTCATAAGCCGCGAGGTGGTGGCGGACTCGGTCGAGCTCGTGGCCCGGAGCCACATGTTCGACGGCATCGTGACCATCTCCGGCTGCGACAAGACTATCCCCGCCATGGTCATGGTGCTCGGGCGGCTCAACATCCCGGGCCTCATGCTCTACTGCGGCTCCATCATGTTTGGGCGTTGCGCGGGGACCACCGGCCCGTTTGCCAACCGCAACCTGACCATCCAGGACGTCTTCGAGGCGGTCGGCGCCTACAACGCCGGCAAGATCTCGGCCGAAGTGCTCAAGGACGTGGAGGACCACGCCTGCCCGGGCGCCGGCGCCTGCGGCGGCCAGTTCACGGCCAACACCATGTCGACGGCCTACGAGATGCTCGGCATGTCGCCGATGGGCTGGAACGGCATCCCGGCCATCGACCCGCGCAAGGAAGAGGTCGCCTTCGAGTGCGGCAAGCGCGTGATGGCGCTCGTGAACGAGGGGATCACGCCGCGCTCGCTCGTCACGCGGCGGAGCTTCGAGAACGCGATCGCCGGCGTCCTTGCCACCGGTGGCTCGACGAACGCCGTCCTTCACCTGCCGGCGACGGCGAGGGAATTCGGCATCAAGCTGTCGATAGACGACTTCGACCGGATCTCGCGCAAGACGCCCGTGCTGGCCGACCTCAAACCCTGGGGCAACTACACGGCGCCCGAGATGTACGACGCAGGTGGCATGCCCGTCGTGGCCAAGCGGCTGCTCGAAGCAGGCCTGCTCCACGCCAACGAGAAGACCGTCACCGGACGCACGATCGGTGAGGAGGCGCGGGCCGCGCCCGAGACGGCGGGACAGCAGGTGATCAAGCCGCTCAAGCAGGCGCTCAAGCCGACCGGGGGATTCGCGATCCTGCGCGGCAATGTCGCGCCGGGGGGCTGTGTCATCAAGCTCTCGGGACAGACCAAGTACGACCATCGCGGCCCCGCGCGTGTCTTCGAGCGGGAGGAAGACGCGTTCGCGGCCGTCAAGAAAGGCAAGATCAAGCCGAACGACGTCATCGTCATCCGCTACGAAGGCCCCAAGGGCGGCCCCGGCATGCGCGAGATGCTGCACGTCACGGGGGCGCTCCAGGGCGCGGGGCTCGGGGACACGGTGGCGCTCATGACGGACGGCCGCTTCTCCGGCGCCACCCATGGCTTCATGATCGCCCACATCGTCCCGGAGGCCGCCGAGCGCGGGCCCATCGCCGCCATCAAGAGCGGGGACATCATCCATATCGACGTCAAGAAGCGCCGGCTCGACGTGGAGATCTCTGCGGCCGAGATGAAGAAGCGCCTGGCCAAGTGGAAAGCGCCTAAGCCCCACTACACGAGCGGCGTCTTCCACAAGTACGCCAAGACCGTATCCAACGCCTCCGAGGGCGCGATCACAGGCTGAGAGCGCCTGATCGGGAGCGCAGAGAGAGGAGCGTAGATGACATACAGCCTATTCTCAGTCATCGCCTTGGCACAACGGGGATAAATGCCCCTCCCATGTCCCGCTGATGCTGCCAGAGCGCGCCGGAAAGGTCAAACATGAGGCTCGACGCAGGGGGTGGGAGTTCTCCACCTGGGCCCCAGGCAGCCGCAGGGCAGATGTGCGCGGCTGCTCGGGCCCGTGGCACTGTCTACCTCGTCACGCAGGGGAGTGCCCGCTGCTCAGCTCCCGCCGCCGACACGGCGGCCGGGGGAGGCGGGCCGTCCCGCACACCCGGGAGCCCGAGATGGGCGAGGATCCGCTGAATGACGGCCGGGTCGTCGATCGTGGCGATGAGCTGCATCC
>DASYVT010000198.1 GCA_035936835.1 Candidatus Methylomirabilota bacterium
GCTGCGAGAGAGCATTGGCGCCGGCGTGGAGGTTGTCAGATGAGGTCAACCTCGAAGATCAGGCAGTTCGATGTCGGTGATTGCGGGCCCCCGGCTACACACCCAGGAAGCGCTGCTGGATCTCCGGGTCTGCGCGGAGGGCGTCAGGCGTGCCCTCGAACTGGATGCGCCCCTGGTCCATGACGTAGAGGCGGTGCGAGAGCGCCAGCGCCACTTCGAGCATCTGCTCCACCAAGAGGATAGTTGTGCCGCGCCGGTTGATCTCGCCCAGGATCTCCGTGAGGCTCTCGACGAGGAGCGGGGAGAGGCCTTCTGTGGGCTCGTCCACCAGCATGAGCTTGGGGCGGGCGACGAGCCCGCGAGCGATCGCCAGCATCTGCTGCTCGCCGCCCGAGAGCGACTTGCCCTTCTGCTCGTAGCGCTCGCGAAGCCGCGGGAAGTAGGTCAGCACCTCCTCGACGGCCGCGCCGTTGTCGACCTGCGCGCCGCGGGCGGCGCCCAGCATGCCGAGCCTGAGGTTCTCGGCCACGCTCAGGTTGGGCAGGATGCGGCGCTCTTCCGGCACGTAGGCGATGCCCGCCCGCGCCACCTCGTGGGTGGGCAGTTTCGTGAGCTCGCGGCCGTCGAAGCTGATCCGCCCCCCGCGTGGAGGGACCAGACCCATGATGCTCTTGAGGGTAGTCGTCTTGCCCGCGCCGTTCCGGCCGATGAGCGTCACGACCTCGCCCGCGCCGACATTGAGCGACACGCCCTGGAGGATGTGCGCCTCGCCGTAGTAGGCATGCAGGTCCTCGAGGGCGAGGAGCGTCACTTGGCGGCGCCCAGGTAGGTCTGCTGCACGCGCAGGTTGGCGCGGATCTCGGCGGGGCTGCCCTCGGCCAGCACCTGGCCCTGGTGCAGCACGGTGATGCGGTCGGAGATGTTCATGACGACCTTCATCTTGTGCTCGATCAAAATCACGGTGCGCCCCTCGGCGATGCGGCGGATCAGGCGGATGGTCTCGTCGGTCTCCTCCGGGCTCATGCCGGCCGTGGGCTCGTCGAGCAGGAGGAGCGTCGGGTCGGTCGAGAGCGCGATGCCGAGCTCGAGGTGGCGCTGCTCGCCGTGAGAGAGATGGGCGGCGAGGAGCGTCCGCTTGTCCCAGAGGCCGACCTGCTTCAGGATGGCACCGGCCTTGTCGCGGATGCCGGTGAGCGCGACGGCGCGTCCCCAGAAGTTGAACGAGAGGCGGTACGTCTGCGCGGCGACGCGGACATTTTCGAGCACCGAGAGATGCGGGAAGATGTTGGTGATCTGGTACGACTTGGCGACGCCGAGGCGCGAGACGCGGTGCTGCGGCAGGCCGGTGATCTCCCGGCCGTCGAACCAGATTCGGCCGGCGGAGGGCGCCATCTCGCCCGAGATCAGTCGGAAGAAGGTCGTCTTGCCCGCGCCGTTCGGGCCGATGATCGAGCGCAGCTCGCCGCGCTCGACTTCGAAGTCCACCTGCGCCACGGCCATGAGGCTGCCGAAGCTTCGGGTCAGGCGCTCGGTGCGAACGATGGGAGAGGCCATGGCGGGGGAGCCGAGCCGTAACATAGCAGGGCGCTGTTTCGAGCGTCAAGGTAGGATTCCCGCGTGAAGCCCGTCCCGTTCGCCTATCACCGGCCCGCCTCTCTCGACGAGGCCCTGGCGCTGATGGAGCGCTACGGCGCCGACGGCCGCGTCCTGGCTGGCGGCCAGAGCCTGGTGCCCGCCCTCAACATGCGTCTCGCCGCACCCGCCGCGCTCATCGACATCAACCGTCT
This sequence comes from Candidatus Methylomirabilota bacterium, assembly GCA_035936835.1. NCBI lineage: Bacteria > Methylomirabilota (SeqCode) > Candidatus Methylomirabilota bacterium. The sequence goes on from DASYVT010000198.1 coordinate 1,788, forward strand.
GCCCGGGCTCGACGGGATCAGCCTGGAGCCGGAGGGGCTCGTCATCGGCGCGCTGGCGCGGCACGAGGCCGTGGAGGCCTCGCCGCTCGTCGCCCGGCATGCGCCGCTGATTGCCCAGGCGATGCCTCACGTCGGCCACCGTGCGATCAGAACTCGAGGCACCGTCGGCGGCACCGTCGCGCTCGCCGATCCGGCGGCCGAGCTGCCGGCCTGTCTCGTCGCCCTCGACGCGATCGTCCGTGTGACAGGGCGGGGGAGCCGGCGCGACATTCCGGTGCAGCGCTTCTTCCGCGGCATCTATACGACGGACCTCGCGCCGGGCGAGATCGTGACGGCCGTCGTGGCGCTGCCCATCGGGCCCGGCTGGCGCTCCCGCTTCACCGAGCTGGCCCGGCGCCACGGCGACTACGCCCTGGTCGGCCTCGCCGCCCACTGTCGCGTCGAGGGCGGGGTCATCAGGGAGGCGCGGCTGGCGTTTTGCGGCGTCGGCGCGACGCCCGTCCGCGCCTCGCGCGCGGAGGCCACGCTCTCTGGCCGCCGCCCCGATGCCGACGTCGTGGCGGAGGCGGGCCGCGCCCTCGATGCCGACCTCGACCCTCCGGGCGATGTCCACGCGAGTCCCGCGCTGAGACGTCATCTTGCCCGCGTGCTGCTCGCCCGTGCCGTGGCGCAGATTGTTACCTGACATGGACCTGGCGATTCAGATTTCGCTGACGGTGAACGGCGTGGCGGTGAGCCGGCGCGTCGAGCCGCGGCAGAGCCTGGTGGACTTCCTCCGCTACGGCCTCGAGCTGACGGGCTCTCACGTGGGCTGCGAGCACGGCGTCTGCGGCGCCTGCACGGTGCGGGTGGACGGGGCCATCGCGCGCGGGTGCCTCATGCTGGCGGTCCAGTGCGACGGCTGCCGCGTCGAGACCATCGAGGGCGTCGCCGGCACGGGCGAGGTCTTCGATCTCCAGCAGGCCTTCGCGCAGGAGAACGCGCTCCAGTGCGGCTTCTGCACCCCGGGCATGCTGCTGACGGCTCAGGACCTGCTCGCGCGCAAGCCGGCAGCGAGCGCGCAGGAGATTCGCGAGGCGCTCTCGGGCAATTACTGCCGCTGCACCGGGTATCACGCCATCGTCGAGGCGGTGCGGAAGACGGCCGAGGCGCGCGGGCGCGCATGAGTCGGATCGAGAAGGGCCGGAGCTACATCGGCGAGAGCGTGGTCAGGCCGCAGACCGCGCGGCTTCTGGCAGGGCGCGGTGTTTTCACGGACGACGTGGTGCTGCCGCGGATGCTCCACGTCGCCTTCGTCCGGAGCCCTCACGCCCACGCGCGCATGCTGTCCATCGACTCCACCGAGGCACGGACCCTGCCCGGAGTCGTCGCCGTCGTCACGGGTGAGGAGATGGCGCCAGTCTGCTCGGGCTGGGTCGGCACCCTCGCCCACTTCCAAGGGATGAAGTCCGCCATGCAACGGCCGCTCGCCGTCGGCAAGGCCTCGTGGCAGGGCGAGCCGGTGGCCGCCGTCGTGGCGGAGAGCCGCGCCATCGCCGAGGACGGCGTCTCGCGGGTACGCGTGGAGTGGGAGCCTCTGCCGGCCGTGACGGACCCCGAGACCGCGCTCGACCCGTCGACGCCGGTGATCCACCCGGAGCTCGGCGACAACCTCGCCTTCAAGCTCGAGCTCAAGTCGGGGGATGCGGACGCAGCCTTCAAGAGCGCCGACGCCGTGCTCACCGAGACCTTCACCATGGGGCGGCACACGGGCGTCACGCTCGAGGCGCGCGCCATCCTGGCCGACTTCGACCCGTCGGAGCGGCGGCTGACCGTGTATCACTCTTTCCAGTCGCCCAACATGATGCAGGATATCCTGGCGCGCCACCTGGGGCTGCCCGAGCAGGACGTCCGCGTCATCTGCAAGGACGTGGGCGGGAGCTTCGGCATCAAGGTGCACATCTACCCGGATGAGATGGCGACCTGCACGCTCAGCGTGATGCTCGGCCGCCCGGTCAAGTTCACGGCCGACCGCCTCGAGTCCTTCGTGAGCGACATCCACGCGCGTGAGCACCGCGTGAAGGCCGAGCTGGCCGTCAAGCGCGACGGGACCATTCTTGGCATGCGCGTGGACGACCTAAGCGGCATCGGCCCGTACTCCGTCTACCCGCGCACGAGCGCCGTCGAGGGCAACCAGACGATTCGCCTCACGCCGGGCGTCTATCGCTTCCGCGATTATTCCGCGCGGCTCAGCGTGGTCTTCCAGAACAAGACGCCCATGTGTCAGTACCGCGCCGTCGGCCACCCGATCGCCTTCGCGGTGATGGAGGCCATGGTTGACCGTGCCGCCCGGGAGTTGAACCTCGACCCCGTCGAGGTGAGGCGGAAGAACTACGTCACCGCAGAGATGTACCCGCACACCTCGCAAACGGGCTACTTCTTCGAGCGCCTGTCACACGAGGAGGCGCTCGACAAGCTGCTCGAGATCTCCGACTACCGCGCGCTCTGCGCCGAGCGCGACGCGCGCCGCGCGCACAGGGTCTACCGCGGGCTCGGGCTCTGCGCCTTCATCGAGCTGACCACGCCGGGCCCGGCCTTCTACGGCGTGGGTGGCGCCCGCATCTCATCGCAGGACGGGTGCACGATCAAGCTCGAGCCGTCGGGCAAGCTCACCTGCATGACCGGAGTGACGGAGCAGGGGCAGGGGACGGACACGATGATCGCGCAGGTGGTGGCGAGCGCGGTGGGCGTCGCGATGGAGGACGTGCGCGTGCTGACGGGCGACACCATGGTCTCGCCCTACGGCGGCGGCACCTGGGCCTCGCGCGGCGCCGGCATCGGCGGCGAGGCGGCGCTCCAGACGGGCAAGGCCATCCGCGCCAACATCCTGAAGGTCGCGGCGGCAATCCTCCAGTGCGAGCCGGAGGACCTCGACATCAGGCTCGGGAAGATCGTGGACGCGCTGACGGGTGAAGTCAGGCTCGATCTCGCCGAGCTGGGCCGCGTCGCCTACTTCCGTCCCGACACGCTCCCGAAGGACTTCCAGTCCGAGCTGACAGTGACGCGCCACTATGTGCCGCGCCACCAGGGCTTCGCCTTCACCAACGGTATCCAGCTCTCCCACGTCGAGGTGGATGTCGAGACAGGCTTCGTGCGGCTGCTCAAGCACTGGTGCGTGGAGGACTGCGGGCGCATCATCAACCCGCGTTTGGTAGACGAGCAGATCCGCGGCGCCATCGTCCAGGGCATCGGCGCCGCGCTCTATGAGCACCTGGTCTACGACGAGCAGGGGCAATTGCTGACCGGCACCATGATGGACTACCTCGTGCCCATGGCCGCCGAGATGCCCGAGATCGTGGTCGGCCACGTCGAGACGCCGACGGCCTACGCGGAGGGCGGCTTCAAGGGCGCCGGAGAGGCGGGCACGGCGGGGGCGCCGGGGGCCGTGCTCAACGCCGTCAACGACGCTCTCGCCCCGTTCGGAGCGCGCGTGACCTCCCAGCCCATTACCCCCGAGGTCGTGCTGAAGGCGTTGGGCGCGCTTTAGAACGGCTGCGCCGGGCGAAGGGAGACCTTCATGAGCCTGCGTCCCATGACCGTGCTGATGCCGTTCTACACGCCGTTCTACGCGCCGCTCGCGGCGGGCGCGGCGCTGGGGCACTTCCGCGAGGAGGGGCTCGACGTCAGGTGGCAGACGGCGGCCGCCTTCGGGAAGAGCACGGTCCAGGCCCTGCTCGACGGCAGTATCGAGATCACGCTGGGCGGTCTGATGCGGAGCTTCGATCTGGCGGACCGCGAGGACCGGGTCCTCCCGCACTTCGCCGAGGTTTGCAGCCGGAGCGGCTTCTTCCTCCTGGGCCGCGCGCCGATGCCGGGGTTCCGCTGGTCCGATCTTGTCGGGAAGACCGTCATCGGGTTCGCCGAGGCGCCCACGCCCTGGCAGTGCATGCTGATGGTGCTGCGGCGGAACGGCGTGGATGCGGCCGCCGTGCGCATCGAGCGTGAGCGCCACGTGCCGGAGGCGCTCGCGGCCTTCCGCGACGGGCACGGCGACTTCCTCGAGCAGACGCAG
>DASYVT010000199.1 GCA_035936835.1 Candidatus Methylomirabilota bacterium
CGCTACTCTAACTCACGGCGCTGACGTCTTCACGCAGAACGTAATCTGCCATACTCGGACGCGCGGCCCAGCCAGCCGGCTTCACCGAGCGCCCGCCTTCTCACGCTCAAGTTGGTGCAAACTGGTGCACACTGATGTAGCATGACCGACATGGCTGACATGGAGAGATCTGTTCGCCAAAGCGTGTCAATCCCCACCGGTATTGCCAGGCGGGTGCGCGCCTTGGCCAAGACTCGGAAGACAAGCGCCAATCGCGTACTCGTAGATCTGATCGAGGCCGGCCTTCAGTCCAAGGAAGCCGAGAAGGAACGCTTCTTTTCGCTCGTGAATCGACTTACTCAATCTAGGGACTCTGCTGAGCGGCAGCGGCTGAAGGAAGAACTCGCGCGGATGACATTCGGTGATTGATGCCGAAGATTCGGTGGACCGATCTTCCACCAGTTCTCCGCCAGCATCTCTTCGATCGGGTCGCGGATCGCCAGATATCCCCTGAAGATCTCTACAAGCTCAAACTGTGGCGCGAAACTGAGCCAGAGGCGCCTGACGGGCCTTGGTATAAGGACTTCGGATCATTCAAGATCTGTGGCGAAGGCGAGTTCCCCAAGACATTTCTCTTGAAGGGGCAAGCTGCAAAAGGGAAGGCATTGTAGACCGCTCCGGCGCCCGAGCGACCCGGGGCCCTCCTGCCGCGTTAGCCCTTGACGGCCCCAGCGGTAAGCCCCGCGACGTAGTACTTCACGAAGAACGAATAGATGAGCGCAACAGGAATAGAGCCCAGGAGCGCGCCGGCCATCAGCTGGCCCCAGTAGAAGGCGTCGCCGCGGATCAGCTCGCCCACGACGCCGATCGGTATGGTGCGCACGCTCGACTTGCTGAGGAAAAGGAGCGCGTAGAGGAACTCGTTCTGTGACAGCGTGAAGGCGAAGATGCCGGCGGACAGGAAGCCGGGCAAGCAAAGGGGAAGGATGATCCTTGTCATGGCGCGCCAGCGGCTGGCGCCGTCGATCATGGCCTGCTCTTCCAATTCCTTCGGCACCGTCTTGAAGTAGCCCATCAAGAGCCACGCGATGAAGGGCACGAGTAGCGTCGGATAGGTCAGCATGACGGCGGTGAGCGTATTGCCCAGGTGCATCCGGCCGATGAGATCGGCCATGGGCACGAACAGGAGTGTCTGGGGAATCAGGTAGGTGACGGCCACGGCAATGGCCAGCAGCGCGCCGCCGCGAAACCGCATGCGCGCGAGCGGGTAGGCCAGCATGGCCCCGAGCAGGAGCGAGATGGCGGTGGCGATCGCGGCCACCAGCATCGTGTTGGCGACCCAGACCAGGAAGTTGGTCTCGCGGAGGAGATCGATGTAGTGGACCAGCGACGGGTGCTTGATGGCCAGCGGCATGGCCTTGGGGTCGTACAGCTCGGCGTTGGTCTTGAGCGACGTGGCCGCCATCCAGGTGAACGGGAAGAGCGCCACCACCAGGAACCCCGCCAGCGGCAGCCAGAGACCCAGGAGCCGTTTCTGCCAGGTCAGCTCGCCGACCATCTAGATCAGTCCTTGCGCACGAAGAGGGTGAGCGCCACGAGCAGGAGCCCCAGCACCGGCACCATGCTGAGCGCCACCGCGGAGCCGAGCCCCATCTGCCCCGCGCCCATGCTGAGGCTGTAGGCGTAGGTGGCCATCAGGTGCGTGGAGTTGGCGGGGCCGCCGCCGGTGAGCACGTAGACCAGCTGGAAGTCGAAGAAGGTGATGACGATCGAGAACACGGTGACGATGAGGATCACGGGCATGAGCGACGGCAGCGTGACGTAGCGGAAGCGGCCCCAGGTGCCGGCGCCGTCGATGGTCGCCGACTCGTGCAGGTCGACGGGAATGGTCTGCAGGCCCGCGAGGATCGAAATGCCGAAGAACGGCAGGCCGCGCCACGTGTTGACCATGATGATCGAGATCATGGCCATGGTCGGGTTGCCGAGCCAGGAGGGCCCCGTCGTCGCGAGCCCGCTCACCACCAGCAGGCGGTTGAAGAGGCCCATGCCGGGGTCGAGGATCCACTGCCACGCCACGGTGCTGAGCACCGTGGGCACGATGAACGGGAGGAGCAGCGCGGCGCGCGTGACGGACTTCATCTTGAAGCTCTGGTTCATCACGAGCGCCATGGCGAGCCCGCCGGAGGCCTTGAAAATTGTCGCGACCCCGGTGAAGATGATCGTGTTTCTGACCGCCTGCCAGAAGATCGGGTCGTTATAAAGTTTGACGAAATTGCCGAAGCCCACGAACGAGGCGGCGCGGGCCACCTCCTTGTGGAAGAAGCTCAGGTACACGCCGTAGATGAACGGGTAGCCGAGGAAGGCCAGCAGGAACAGCAGGGGCGGCGTGAGCATGAGCCAGGAGAACACGGACTCGCGCTCCATGAACGCGCCGAGCCGGAACGGCCGGTGGGCGGGCGCCGACAGGGCGCCCGCCCGCGAGGCCTCGAGGATCTTGCTCAATGCCTACCCGTAGATGGTCTTGATCTGCGACACGGCCTCCGCGATGGCGGTCTTGGTCGGCGTGCCCGTGATGGCCTTGGTGAACATGTCGATCACGATCCAGCGGTTGATCACCTCCCCGTGCTGGCGGTTGGCGGGCGCCGGCCACGACGTGAGCTTGCCGGTCTCCAGCACCTTCTGGAACGGCTTGACGCGCGGCTCGATGTCCCACTCGGGCGCCTTGTCGAAGCCGTGCAGGTACGGGGCGAAATACATATCGCCCGAGGCGATCCATGGGCGGAACTGCTTCGGGTCCATGGTCCAGCGCATGAAATCCTTGGCTGCCTGCGGGTCTTTGCTGTAGGCGAACACGCCGTGCGTCACGGGCACGAGCGCGTGGTAGCGCTGGCCGGTGGGTCCCTTGGGATTGAGGCCGTGGTCGATCACCTTGCCCATCTCCGGCAGGTCGCGCTTGGCCGAGACCATGATGCTGTAGGCGTTGTTGGTGCATGAGATCTGGCTGGTCAGGAAGGCCTTGTTGTTGGCCGGGTCCAGCCACCCGATGCAGTCTTCGATGCAGGCTTTCTTGTACAGCTCTTTCACGTACTCCACGGCCTTCGCGGTCTCGCTGCTGTCGAGCGCGACCTTCTTGCCGTCCTTGTCCATGACCGTCACGCCGTAGGACCACAGGAGCGGGTAGAGCCAGGAGTAGTTGTCGGCAAAGCCGTGACCCATGGACATCCCGAACGGATGGCCCTTGGCCTTGAGCTTGGTGCCGACTTCCAGGAACTCGTCCCAGGTATCGGGGAATTTATTGGCCCCGACCTCGTCGAACCAATCCCTCCGGTAGTTCATCACCTGGCCGATGTTGGCCTGGGGCACGGACTTCCACTTGCCCTTGTCGATGGACAGGCGCTTGATCTCGTCGTACCAACCGCCCTGCTGCTTGCCTACTTCTTCGGCAATGTCGGACACGTCCACCAGGGCGTCGCGGTAGAGCCACTCCTGCTGAGTCCAGGCCAGGTCGGCGCCGTTCTTGTTCTCGACCATCGAGACCAGCTGGGGCACCGCGCTGCCGCCGGCGGCCTGGATCTGGTACTCGATCTTGATGCCGGTGGCCTTTTCGTAGGCAGGCGCCATCACGTTCTGGAAGTGCACGTCGAAGTTCTTCACGTAGGAGCTTTCGCGCGCGAACGTGATCTGAAGCGGCTTGGCCTGGGCGTTGCGGGAGATGAAGGGCCCCGCGGCAACGCCTGCGGCCCCGGCGGCGGCATATTTCAGGAAATCACGACGAGTGGCCTTCGACTGTGCGGGCTTTGCCATGCATTTTCCCCTTATGTGTGACGTGGATGGCCCCTAGGTGACGCTGGCGATGATCCTGCCCCGAGACGGGGGCGTCGTCAAGGGCCGTGTGAGTGGTGCAAACGGGGGGTCTGGGGCCGGCGCCAGCCTTCTCCAGGCGGGGTAGAGGGGGCCGAGCAGCCCCGCTCGGTATGCCGCCCGCCGCTCGAGAAGCCGCGACGGAACGCGCCTCCTAGCGACGATCAGCGCGGTCGTCGGCAACGGTCGTGGAGAGCGGAGGATCGAAGACCGGCATCTTCCGGCGGAACGCGGCGAGGTTCGGAACGCCCTTGCCGCGCGCGCGATCGGGTGGCACAAGCCTCGCCACGGGACGCCCCCGCTCCGTGATGAGGACCTCGCGCCCCTTCCGGACCTCGTCCAGAAGCGCCGAGAGGTTCTGGAGGGCCTCGCGGACTCCAACGGTGCGCATGGCCTCAGTCTGTTACATGTAGCACTCGGCGTCAACCTTCCGCAGCCTCGCGTCCCGCCTGGATCGACTAGCCAGAGCTCAGTCGGCCGGGGCGGGTAGTCCGGGGTCGCGCGCGCCCGATTCGCCCTCCTCCGCGCCGCGCCGACCTCGCGCCCCCTGGCCGGAGCGAATCCGCCGCATGAAGGGGATCAGGAGCAGGACGGAGGAGTAGACGGCGAGGAGAAGCCAGAAGTCATCGGCATACGACAGGATGTGCGCTTGCGTCACCGTCTCGCGGTACAGCATGGCCATGGCCTGCCGATTGGCGGTGAACGTGTCGGCGCCATGGTTCACGAAGTGGTCGGTCCACGTGCGTAGCCGCGCCGCCGTCTCGAAGCTCCACTGGTCGACGTGGCTCGTCAGCGTGGCCTGGTGGACCTGGCTCCGTCGCGCCAGGAGCGTCGTCACCAGCGCAACACCCATGCTTCCGCCGATATTGCGGGCGACATTGTAGGCGGCCGTCGAATTGCCCAGCCGCTCCGTCGGGATGGTGGCGAGGGTCAGGGCCTGGAGCGGCACGAAGATGAAGCCCTGGGAAAACCCCTGGACGAAGCGCGGCCAGGCGAGGTTCCAGAAATCGATGGTGGGAGTAACGCGGGTCATGAAGAAGAGAGACACCACGGCCAGCGTGCAGCCCCCGGCCAGCATGAGGCGCTGGTCCATGCGCGACACGAGGCGTCCCGAGATCATGAGCGCGATCATGGTGCCGAGCCCACCCGGGGCCAGGGTGAGCCCCGCCGTCCACGCGTCATACCCGAGGATCGTCTGCGTGTAGAGCGCCAGGAGGAGCATGCTCGAGTTGAATCCCAGACCCACCAGGAAGATGGCCAGCGTGCCGAGGCCGAAGTTGCGGTCCCCGAAGACGGTGAGGTCCAAGATGGGCTCGGCGGCCATGAGCTCCCGGACCACGAAGCCGGCCAGCATGCACGCGGCGAGCACCGCGCACATCAGGACCAGCGTGGAGTCGAACCAGTCGTTCCGCTCACCGAGGTCGAGGACGAGTTGGAGGCAGCCAAAACCCACGACCATGAGGACGATGCCGGCCACGTCGACGCGGCGCGGCCGGCGGTGAAACGGCGCGTCGAACAGGAACGCGCTGACCATCATGAAGGCGAGGATGCCGATGGGCAGGTTGATGTAGAAGATCCAGCGCCACGACCAGTTGTCCACGATGAGGCCGCCCACCGTCGGGCCGAGGATGGGCGCCAGCATGATGCCGGTGCCCCACACCGCCATGGCGGTGCCCCGCTCCTCGAGCGGGAAGATCTCCCACATCACGGCCTGGGCCATGGGGACGATGGGTCCGCCGCCGAGACCCTGCAAGATGCGCATGAGAATGAGGAACTCGAGATTGGGCGCGATGCCGGAGAGGAACGAGCTGGCGGTGAAGGTGACCGTGCAGATGAGAAAGAATCGACGCCGACCGAAAACAGCCGTCAGCCAACCGCTGGCCGGGATCACCACCGCGTTGGCGGCCAGGTACGAGGTGATGACCCACGACATCTCATCGATGCTGGCGGAGAATGACCCCTGCATGTGGGGGAGCGCGACGTTGGTGATGCTGGTGTCGAGCACCTGCATGACCGTGACGAGCATCACGGAGAAGGTGATGGCCCACTTGTGCTCGGAGCCGAGGGGCGCGTCGCTCACGGCGTCTCGCAGCGCCCCCGGACCGGCGGGCGGTTAGCTTCTAGCGCGCGGTAGCGCGCCGGGGTGACGCCGAAGGCGTGCTTGAACATCCGCGAGAGATGCGCCTGGTCGGCGAAGCCGGCGGCGAGCGCCACGTCGGCCAGCGATCGGTTCCGGCGCAGCTGCGCCCGTGCCCGGTCGAGACGCCGCATCAGGGAATAGCGATATGGGCTGGTGCCGAATGCCGAGCGGAACTGCCGAGCGAGGTCGTATCGCGTCAGCCCCGTGACCTCCTCCAGCTCGGACGACCGGATCACGCGGGTCGTCTCCGCGCCGAGGAACTTTCGTGCTCGTGCGACCGCGCTGCCGTCGAGGTGGATCGGCCTGGCACCCCCACGGCACGACGGATCGGCGTCGAGGAGCGCCTCGGCCAGACTGAGGATCAGGTCGTCGGTCGCCAACGGCTCCGGGCCGAGCCGGAACGCCGCCTCGATCGTGGACGCCAGGGTCTGGTTCACGGTCACCGGTTCGCGCACGAAGGGCAGTGCGCAGGGACGCCCGCAGATGGCGCGAGCGGCCTCGTGGATGAGCGCCGGCGCGACGTAGACGATGCGATAGCCGAAGCCGTCCGGCGAGCCGGCGCGGCCGTCGTGCGTCTCGTCGGGGTGCAGCACGACGACCTTGCCGGGCGTGCTAATTTGGGCCACGCCGCGATAGTCGAAGGCCTGCACGCCGGCGTCGGTCAGGCCGATGGCATAGGTGTCATGGCGATGCGTGTCGAAGCCACGTCCGCCGAACCAGGCCTGGAGCAGCTGCACGCCGTCCGAGAGGTCGCGGCTGTGTATCCAGTCCGACCGCCTTATCCCGCACGATCGTTCAAGACCGGCCCAGTCGGATCCCCGTAGCATTCCGACATCATGACATCGGAACAGGAAGTCGCGTTCCTCCTCTTTGCGGTTGCCGCCGCGGGCACGCCGGGGCCGAGCAACCTCCTGCTGACGGCTACGGGCGCCAATGTCGGCGTCGTGCGCGGGCTGCCCTGCCTGCTCGGGGTCACCATCGGCATGGGGTTGATGATGTTCGTCGTGGCGTTCGGGCTGGGCAGCGTTGTCCTCACCAATCACACAGTGTTGCGGGCGCTCAACTGGATTGGCGCCGCCTTTCTGCTGTGGCTGGCCTGGAAGATCGCGACAGCGGGTCGCGGCGGCGCGGCAGCCGGGAAAAAGCCGGTCGGCTTTATCGGCGCGGCGGCGTTCCAGTGGATCAACCCGAAGTCCTGGCTGGTCTGCGCCAGTGCCGCGGGCGCCTACCTCAACGCCGGGTCCGGCAGCGCCCTCGCGCAGGCTATGGCGTTCGGCGCCTTGTTCATCCTGGCGTCCCTGCCCTGTTGCTTCGTGTGGCTCGCCTTCGGCGCCACCACGCAGCGATTCCTGCGCACCGACCGCGCCCGGCGGACGTTCAATATCGCCATGGGGGTGCTCCTGGCCGGATCAGTCGTCCTGGTCGTGCGGTAGCGAGAACGCGGCGCGCTAGTCCAGCCAGTCATCCTCTTTGAGCTTCCTGCGCAGGAAGGTCTTGGTCAGGGGCCGCCTCACATCGCACTGGCGGCGATGTTCACCGTAAGGGCGAGGAGCGCGACGTTGAAAAAGAAAGATACGACACCGTGAGCGGCGACGGTCCGGCGGATCTTCTTGGTCGTGATGCCCACGTCCGCGACTTGGGCGGTCATACCTATGACCAACGCGAAGTAGACGAAGTCCCAGTAGTCCGGCTCTTTCTCACCCCCGGGGAACGCCAGCCCAGGGACACCGCTCTGATCATAAAACTCGTGGGCATAGTGCAGCGCGAACATCGTGTGGATGAGAGCCCAAGACAGCCCAATCGTGATGATCGCGAGGACGAGATCTATCGACTGCCGCTGTGCCGCACCGACCGCGGATGTACCGAGCAACGCGACTATGGCAAGGAGGCTCGCCAGCGCCGTGGCGACAGTCAGGACCAGGATGACGATCGCTCCCTCGTCCTGGGCCGCGGCGCGGCGGCGAATCTGGTGCACATCGGCCCGCGCCATCATCTCGATGGCGAGTACTACGTAGAGCCCGATGCCGATGTCCCAGCCGACCAGGCCACGCATCACCGGTCTCCAATTGGTCAGTGCGATGAGCGCCCCGATGGCCGCCATGCCAACCACGGAAGATGTGAATAGTCTCGGTCGGGCCCGAATGATCCGCCACACCCAGGGTGGTCGGCGAGTTCTCCGATTGCGGGTTGGCATCTCTTACGGCAGGAGATCGGCGACGCTGATGGCCGCCGCCAGCGCGGCGAGCGGCGTGACGGTGGCGTCGGCGCCCAGCGTTTCGATCGCCAAGTAGCCCCAGTTCCGCCGTGCCGGGCCAGGGCGCGCCGGCTCGCGATAGACTTCCAGGACCCGGTCGCTGAGATTGAGTATCCAGTAGTCCGCGATTCCCGCGCGGGCATATGCCGCGGCTTTTCGGCCGCGGGCGAGGGGCAAGCCCGACTGCGCGACCTCGACGATGAGCGCCGGGCGAGTCGGATGCGCGGCGGCGTAGTCGCGCGGCGAGCCCCGAACGACGCAGACATCCGGCTCGGGCTCGGACCGGTCGTCGAGAATGATCGGACTCTGAGTCTGAACGAACCAGCCCTCTCCAAATCCGCGCTCCAGCGCCTTCGCGGTCAGAAGGACCGCCGTCCGGCGCGGGCTGTGCTGGGGCTCCTTGACGAGCAGCAAGCCGTCGAGCAGCTCGACCGAGTCGTCCTCGTCGAGGAGGCCGTGATCGATCAATTGCCCGTACTCGTGGCGGGACCACCGATGCAGACCGGGACGCTCCGCTTGCTTCATGGCGTTGAGTGACTCCGATGTTATCCGGGATCTCCGGCATGCGTCAATGTATGCGGGTTGATACACCAAAAGTCGGCATCCCGCGCATTCCGGCGCCTGGCGTGCGACGCGAGCCGGGTGGTGGCGAGTGCTCCACCATCGGGACCGCGGCTGCCGTTTCCCCGGCTGCGGCGTGAGCAATGGCCAGGGGCATCATCTCCGCCACTGGGCGCAAGGTGGCTCGACGACGCTCTCGAACCTCGCGCTCCTCTGCCGCCGGCATCACCGGGCGGTGCACGAGGAGGGCTACCAGGTCGCTCGCGGTCCCGACGGGACTCTTCGATTCCGGCGGCCGGACGGCCGCCCGCTGCCTGAGGTGCCGCCGCCTGCTGCCGTGCCCGGTGATCCCGTCAGGGCTCTCCGGGCGTGTCAGGACTCGCAGGGCCTTCGTCTCAAAGCGCGGACGGGGTGTGCTGGCTGGCTCGGGGAACGCCTGAATCTGGGTTGGGCGATCGACGTCCTGCACCGACGGGCCGCAACAACCGTCCTGACGGCCGGGCCACCGTCAACCCTTAAGTAGGTGCAGGATGCTACAAGATTCTCTCGATCTGCGGTACCTTCGGGGCCTGGCCGGCTGGGCCGATGTGAGACCGCGTGGAGGACGCGCCATGGCACACCTACGGATCACCCCGCTCCATCCCTCGCTGGGCGCCGAGGTCGCCGGCGTCGACCTCAGCGTGCCGATCGCCGAGCCGACCCGGCACGAGCTGTCCCGCGCGCTGGCCGACCACCTGGCGCTCGTGTTTCGCGGCCAGGCCCTGACGCCGGCCCAGTATCTCGCGGCCGCTTCCGCGTTCGGGCCGCCGATGGAGCAGCACTATTCGCAGCACAACATGCCCGACTTCCCCCTGATCGGGCTGATCTGGCATCGCAACGGCCAGCAGCCCGCTGAGAAGTGGCACACCGACCACACCAACCGCGAGTGTCCACCGGCCGCCACCATCCTGTACGGGGTCGAGATCCCATCTGCCGGCGGCGGCACCAGCGTGGCGAGCATGCGCGCGGCCTATCTCGCCCTGCCCGAGGACGAGCGCCGGCGCCTCGAGTCGCTGACGACGTTCAACGGGCTGGACGGGCACCCCGACACGCGCCAGGAGGATCGGGACAAGTACGGCCGGTCCATCGAGCATCCGATGGTGCGCACGCATCCCGTACACGGATCGAGGGCGGTGTACTTCCACATTTCCAAGGCCACCCACATCAGCGGCATGACGCCCGAGGCGAGCCGGACCTACATGAGCGCGCTGCTCGACCGGATGATCCGGCCGGAGATCGTCTATCACCACGTCTGGCGCAAGGGCGACCTGTTGGTCATCGACGACCGCGCGACGATGCATCGCGCTCACGGCGACTACGACCGCAGCCAGAGCCGGGTGCTTTGGCGGATCATCGTCGAGGGCGATCGCCCTCGGCTGGTCTGACCGGACCCCCATGCGAGTGGACCGGATCTCCGAGGAAGGAAGAGTTGGGCGCGCCGCGTGGACCATCGCGCTCACGTTTGCCCTGACCTCGTGCAGCCTGCCCTATATCCCTGGCGTGACCTCGCCGCCTCCCGCTGCCGGCGTGACTCTCAGGGATGCCACCGGCCGCGTGGTAGGGAGCGCCGTGCTCCTGCAGGAAAGCGACGGCGTCCGTATTCTGCTCGATCTTAAGGATTTCAAGCCCGGAACCAAGGCCGTCCACATCCACGCAGTGGGGCGATGCGATCCGCCGTCGTTCGAGTCCGCCGGGCCTCACTTCAACCCGAGCAAGGCCGAGCACGGCTCAGCGAACCCGAAAGGGCCTCACGCGGGCGATCTCCCCAACATCACCGTGGACGCCACGGGCCGGGGCCATCTCGAGGTCACCAATTCTCGAGTGACCGTCGAATCGGGACCGACCTCCCTGGTCGGTGCCAATGGAAGTGCCCTGGTCGTGCACGAAGGCCCGGACGACATGCGCACCGATCCGGCCGGGAACAGCGGCGCTCGCGTAGCCTGCGGGGTTGTAGTTCGCGGCGGATAGGAGCTACAGAACTTTCCCAGCGAATGACCGACACGAGCCTCCGGCATGACGGCGATCGAGCAGGACAATAGCGGCACGAGCGACCCGCTATTGTCCCGGCGGAATGCCCGTCGACTGCCACGACACGAACTGGATCCCGGCGCTAGTCCAACCAGTCTTCCTCTTTGAGCTCTCGGGGCAGGTAGGTCGTGGTCAGGTAGCGGAAGTCCTTGTTGGCGAGGGCGTCGAGCTCGTACTTGACCCCGCTCGCGAGCATCCGCTTGATCTCTTCCTGCCAGGGCTTCTTCTGAAACCAGCGGTACTTGAGCAGCTCCTTGGCCCGGCTGATGTCCTTGTCGTTGAGCTTGATGCCGACGTTGCGCGGGAGGCCGTAGGCGTCGGGATCGGCGCTCGAGAGGCCGATGAACTTGGCCTTCGGAATGGCCATCCGCTCGCTCTCGAACGCGAGGTTGATCGATCCCTGCTTGACGACCGAGTAGATGTAGTAGCCCAAGGGGTCGTTGTCGACGAGGACGTAGACGGGAATCTTGTATTCCTCGTGCAGGCGCCGCGCCAGGCGCCGGACGCCGCGGGGTACTGATCGGGCGGCACCACGAGATCAGCTAGGAACGCCTCCGTTTCGGCCCTCGTGTCGCTGAGCGCTCGATGTCCCGGAACTGGTCGATCCGGACTGTGCCCTCTGGGAATACCGCACGGATCTCCAGGTCGCCACCCATCGCCCTGATTGCGGTTTGCAACGTACTGACATACATGTCGGTGCGGCGCTCCATCCGCGACACTGCAGCCTGTTCGACTCCGAGCGCCTTCGCGAGCTGCTCCTGTGTCAGCTTGCGAGCCGAACGCAGCTCGTCGAGTGGCATGTCGCGGATCAGGGCGTCGGCCTTCTCGGCGGCGCGCTGCTGCGCCTGAGGTGACATCTTCTCACGCAGCGTTCGAAACGGCTTGGCCATCATCGATCCTCCTGGCGGCGCGGGTCGAAAGCGAACAGGATACGGTACGGTCGCACCGCGTGCTGCACGATCAACTCCTTCATGTTGGCGTGCCGCGAGCCGTCGATCATCCCCACGTGAGGACGACGAAGCGCGGAGCCGCGCTGTTCGAGCACACGTACGACCGCGTCAATGTCTTCCTGCTCCGCCTCGGTGAGTCCTTCCCACCAGGTGTTGAACTGGTCCGTGTACTCGACTTCCAACTCCATAGGGTGAATATTACTCCGATGGAATACACTGTCAAGGGATTTGGCACACCCGCTGGCAAGAACGATAGATCGCCGTCCCGCTAAGACCTGCCCCCGCTCCGCAAACCGCAACAAGGACGTCTGTCGTCATCGCGTGACGTCGCGGAATGCCGACAGGGCGGGATCGGCAGCGATGCGGCCGGCCGAGAGGCTCGTGAGCGCAGCGCGCACCAAGGTGAGGTCCCGCGCGGCCCACGCCAGACCGAGCGCTACCCGCAGCTCCGCCGGCGTCAGCAGGACAGCCTGATCCGCGCGGAGGCATTCGAGAGCCCGCGGGCCGACGAACGCCCGGTGAAGCGACAGACATAGGTCGCGTGCCTGGGAGGTCGCCAGCACGGCCCGTTCAGCGGGGGTCATTCCTCGAAGAGGTTCGGCATGCTCACCTCGGGGGAGCGTAACACGGCAAGCGATAAGAGAACGGTCGATCAGGCTGGCTTCGAGGGCGCGGAGACCTTGACGCTGAGCGCCCGGCCGGCCGACAGCACGGCCAGCGCGGATAGGATCGCCAGCCCGATGAGAATCGGCCGGTAGCCTCCCCACGCCAGGTAGGCGAGGCCGATGCTCAGCGGCGCGACGGCGCGGGCCAGCGTGGACGCCACCGACAGCGCGCCCGCGATGGCGCCGTAGTGGGTGCGGCCCCACAGCTCGGCGACGATCGACGCCCGCACGAGGGTGGCCATGCCGTTGCTGATTCCGAAGCAGATCACGAAGGCGAAGAGACCGACGATGCCCGGCACGCCCCACAAGATGAGGAAGGCCAGGCTCTGGCACGCGAGGATCATCATCGTCACCGCGCGCGCCGACAGACGCGTGCGCAGCGGCGCGAACACCAGCCGGCCGACGACCTGCATCGCGCCTACCAGGCCGATCACGGTCGCCGCGAAGGTCGGCTTGTAGCCCCACTCGATCAGCATGGGGACGGAGTGCAGGCTGATGCCCGCGTGCGCGAACGATTGGATCAGGAATGCGAGCGCCAGGAACCAGAAGGTGGCAGTCCGGAGCGCCGCCCGGGCGTTGAGGTCAGGCGACTTGCCGTCTCCACGCCCAGCGGTGGCCGCGCGCGCGGGTAGGCCCTCGTCAACCGGGCCGCCGCGCAGCAGGAAGGCGTGCATCGGGATCGTCGTTACTCCGAGGATGGCCGCCAGCACCAGCACCGCCTGCCGCCATCCGAGCGAGGCGGCCAGCAAGCTCGCGATGGGATTGAAGATCGTGCTGGCGAGGCCGGCCGCGAGCGTCAGGATGGTGAAGCCACGCTCGCGATCGTGCACGAACCACTTGGCGAGGACGGCGAACGCCGGCTCGTACAGCACGGCCGCCATCGTCACGCCGACGGCCGCCCAGATGAGGTACAGGGCCGGCAGGCTCTCGACGCGCGCCCAGGCCACCAGGAGCGCGACGCCCGCGCACGAGCCGAGCGTCATCATGAGGCGGGCGCCGCCGCGATCGACCCACCGCCCGACGGGGACGGCGAAGATAGCGGACACGAGCAGCGCGATGGAGAAGGCCGCCGTGCTCTCGGCGCGCGACAAGCCCATCTCCTGCTCCATCGGGGCCAGGAGGATGCCGAAGGCGTAGTAGAGGATGCCCCACGAGATCGTCTCGGTCACGGACAGGGTCGAGACGATGACCCAGCGGTAGCTTGGCGCGGTCGAATCGTCTCGCATCGTCGGGCGATCGTGCCAGAACGGATGGGAGACGTCAAACTGCGCTAGAATCGCTCCATGAAGATCCGCATTGGGGTGGGGGCCGCGGGAGCATCCTCGACGCCGGAGGCGCTGGCCGAGCTCGTCACGGCGATCGATGATCTCGGGTTCGACTCGCTCTGGCTCTCGGAGGTGCTGACCGGGCCGGTGATCGACCCCGTCGTGGGCCTCGCCTGGGCGGCGGCGAGCAATCCGCGGGTGAAGCTCGGGACCACGATGCTCTTGCCGGGGCGCAACGTGCTGCGTCTCGCCAAGCAGCTCGCGAGCCTCGACGTCCTGTGCAGGGGGCGGCTGCTGGTGACGCTGGTTCCCGGACTCACGTACGCGCCGGAGCGCGAGGCCATCGGCGTCGAGCCCAAGCGCCGCGGCGCGTTCATCGACGAGGCGCTGCCGCTCTTACGGCGTCTGTGGGCGGGCGAGACGGTGAGCCACGACGGCCCCGCCGGCAGCTTCCGCGACGTCAAGCTCTCGCCGCTGCCGGTGCAGCAGCCGCTCGAAGTCTGGCTGGGCGGCACGGTGCCCGCCGCGCTTGAACGCTGCGGGCGATTGTCCGACGGCTGGCTGCCGTCGCTGTGCACGCCCGAAGAGGCGGCCGCGGGACGCGTGGTGATCGACGAAGCGGCGGCCAAGGCCGGACGCTCGATCAGTGGCGAGCACTTCGGCGTGAGCATCGGGTACGCTCGCGAGCCCATCGATCCGGCTACCGCGCGCATGATGACCGCCCGCCGTCCCCGAGCCCTCGAGCTCACGCCGGTGGGATTGCCGGCTCTGCGTCAGCTCCTCGAACGCTTCATCGGAGTCGGCTTCTCCAAGTTCGTCGTGCGTCCCGTAACTCCGCCGGCGTCCTGGCGCGCCGAGCTCGAGGCCCTGTCCGCGGCGGTGGGTGACCTCCAGACCTGACGAATCTACATCGGTCCACGAGACACACCAAACCCCCGAGATCTGTTTGATCTCGGGGGTTTTCGCTGGTTGCGGGAGTCCGCAATCACCGAAATCGAACTGCCTGATCTTCGAGGTTGACCTCATCTGAGAGGCTCAACGCCGAGGCCAATGCTCTCTCGCAGCCTTCGGTGTCTGAGAGTTCGCTGGACATTGATGTGGGAATAACTCGGGAATATGGGAATCGGACTGGATTTCCCCGGCAATCTGCTGACCTGGGAAGGGCGCGACCACATCAAGCCGGCCTGAGGTCCGCCGATCCGATCCATGACTCAGCGCACCTTCTACCTGACGACGCCATCTATTGTGTCAACGCCTGCCCCCATCTCGGGCACGCGCGACTATCATGCGCGTAAGTAACATAGCGCCTGTTCTCCGACACGGCGGCCCTGGGGGCCCGTGTCACAGCCGATAGCGAACGCGATGGCGCGACCATTCCGGGCCACGGGGAACATCTCCGGGAGGCCGACCACTCCGTACACCGCGTTGACCGCGCCATCCGGATTCGCTCGGAGCGCTCCACTACGATATTCCGTTCGCACAACGGAACCCGATCACGGTGTTCCGGAGGTCCGGCATAATACTGAGGCGGCTCGTCGTCCGCAGGAGAGACGGCAGGTAGCCCCAGGACCCTCCACGGAGGACCTTCCACGGTCCGGTCTCCGGGCCCCGCGGGTTCCGCCGGGGGCTGCGTTCGTAATAGTCCTTCGCGTACCAGTCGGCGACCCACTCCCACACGTTGCCCGCCATATCGTAAGCTCCGTATGGGCTCACCCCGCTCGGGTACGAGCCGACCGGCGCAGGCTTGTTCCGCTGGCTCTCTTTCGAGTTCGCCCGGCTGGAGTCCCACTGCTCACCCCACGGATACGTCCGTCCATCGTCGCCGCGCGCGGCCTTTTCCCACTCAGCCTCCGTCGGCAACCGCTTCCCGACCCATCGACAATACGCCTCAGCGTCGTGCCAGCTCACGCCCACGACCGGCTGGGAGGCACCATTGAGGTGGCTGTCGCTCCAGAACCGTGGCACCGCACGATTGGTGGCCTCCATGAAGCGCTGGTAGAGCCCGTTGGTGATCTCGTACCTATCGATGTAGTAGGCATCAAGATCGACGCGATGGCGGGGCTTCTCGTCGTCGTTACCGTCGTCGCTCCCCATCCAGAACTCGCCTGCCGGAACCAGCACCATCTCGGCACCATTGTCGGCTCGGACGGCCTGCTCCGCGCCGAAACCTACGGTGGACGCGAAGGCAACCATCATGCACGTCACCCCAGGTGCGATCCTGTTCATCTTCGGGCGATGGGCATGGTCGGACGCCACGTGCAAGAGTCCGATCCGCGGCACCTTTCACACCGGCCGGGGTCGCGCCCACGAGCGCGGAGAGGAACGCAATCGATCATGGAATGAGTCGATCCGCCCGCAGCAGCAATGATTGTGAAATCGTAAGGCCGAGCGTCTTGGCGGTCTTGAGGTTGATGACCAGCTCGAACGTCGTCGGCTGTTCAACAGGCAGATCGGCCGGCTTCGTCCCTTTGAGAATCTTGTCCACCAGGCGGGCAGCCTGGCGGCCCAACTCATAATTGCTCGCAGAATAGCTGGCCAGTCCGGTCCGCTCCACATAGAACGATTCGTCGAACATCGTTGGGATCGCCCGCCTGGGCGCGATCTCCAGAATAAGACCGGGGATGTTCAACGAGAGGTGCCGGGGCGAGAATATTCCGTCCACCTCACCCTTCCGGACCCCGGTGATCGCCGCTCGGGCCTCCTCTTCGGTCCGCACCGGTTTTTCCACGAGCGTGAGGCCGAGGCGGCGCGCGGCGTCGCGGTACACCTCCAGTCTCGAGACAGCGAGTGCGTTTGTCGCGTCGTAGACCAAGAGAACGCGTTTCAGGCCCGGGATGAGCTCGCGAAAGATCTCCATTCGCTTCGGCACGAGCTCGAGCTCGGCGATCCCAGTGATGTTTCCACCGGGGCGCGCGAAGCTCGTCACCAGTCCTGCTCCTACCGGGTCGCTCCCGCCCACGAAGACGATCGGGATCCGATTCGTCGCCATCTGGGCGGCCTTCGCCTCATTGCCTCCTCCACTCGCGACAATGATATCCACCCCGCGGCGGACGAGGGCACGGGCTGCCTCGGGTAGCTCGGCGACGTTGCCCTGTGTGAAGCGCACTCCGATCACGAAGGTCTCGTTCTCGCGGTATCCAAGATCCTGAAGGCCGTCGCGGAGCCCGACGATGGCCGGCGTCGGTCCCCATGACTCCGTCAGTGCTCCGATCTTGACCAGGCGAGGCGCTTGCGCGTCGGTCGCGCGCGCCATCGGCCCTGCGAGCGTGAGCACGATTCCGAGCACAAGCAGAACGCCGCGGCCTGCCGTCATCGGGGGGCCGGACCTGGGGCCGGCTCGGCCAGCAGCGCCGCGATAAGCGCGCGGGCCGGCGCACTCTCCCACTGGCGAGGTCCGATGGCCAAGGCGATGGCGCGTCCATCCCGGCCGACGACGAACGTCGTCGGAAGCCCAATGACACCGTACAGGGCATTGATCTTGCCGTCCCGATCAAGCACGAGTGGGAACGTCAGGCCCAGCTCCTTGGCATAGCGCCTGACAGCCTCCTTGCTCTCCCGGGTATTGACCCCGATGATGGCGAGTCCCCGCGACGAGAACTCGCGCTGGAGCCGCTCCAGCGCGGGCATCTCTACCCGACATTCGAGACACCAGCTCGCCCAGAAGGTCAGAACAATGACCGTCCCTCGGTACTCCGTCATCGACAGTTGCCGGGCGTCGAGCGTGCTGCCACTGAACTGGGGAGGCGCCGTGCGGGAGGTATAGCCACGGAGGTCGAGGGTCTTGAGAAGAGATCCCAGCGCCGGCTCGTCGGCGCTCGCGGCACCGGCCAGGACAGCAATGAGCAGCCCGAACGCGAGCAGCCCTGCCCGGGCGGTGAGCCAGGCGGGCGGCCATGCGTCCATCGCCGCCGGGCGACTCGGCGTCATGGTCAGCGCTTGGCGAGCACCTCTCGGATATCCCGCAGGAGGGTGTCGCTATACACAACCGTCGTCCCGCCGTTCTCGATGATCCACTTCTTGCGGATGATGCCCTGCGGATCAATCAGAAAAAGCGACCTGTGCGCCAACATATTTTTCTCATTGAAGACCCCGTAACTGCGCATGAGCTTCCGGTCGGGGAAGTCGCTGAGCAGCGGGTACGGCAGCTTCAGCGATTCGGCGAACGTCTGCTGCGAGAAGGTCAGGTTAGCGCTGGCGGCGAGGTTCTGGATGCCCAGGTCTTCGAAGCTCTTATAGCTGGCCTTCCTGGCCAACAGGTTCGCCGCTCACGTCGGAACGAAGTCGGCGCCGTAGAACTCGAGGAGAACCCACTTCTTCCCCCGAAAGTCGCTCAGCGAGATGTCGGATCCAGTGGTGCTCGCCAGCGTGAAGGCGGGCGCCGGCTCGCCCACCTCCACCGCCCTCGCCGGCCCTGGACCGACGGCGACCACGGTCAGTCCCAGTACCGTTGCCAGCAGCACGACCCCAAACGTTCGGCTCACGAAGTGCACCATGTCGGCATCCTCCCCCGCGAAAGTGTCAGTGTTCGTTCTTGGACGGTGCGTCCTACTGCTTCCCAGTCATCGCGCGCGCAACCTTGAGTATGTCCTCGCTGGGGAAAATGGCGTTGTTCGCGATCAACCACTTCCCCCGGACGATCCCCTGCTGATCCACCAGGAAGAACGCCCGCCGTGCAGCCGTATTCGGTCGATGCTCGACCACCACACCGCTGTCCTTCAAGGGGCCAATCTGGTCGGGCCAAAGGACGCCGTAATTCCGGATAACCTGGAGGTCCGGAGAGTCGCTGAGGAGCGGGTACGGGAGCTGAAGCGACTCCGCGAACGTCTGTTGTGCGAAGGTGTGGTCAGCGCTGATCCCGAGAATCTGGACGTTTAAATCCCGGAACCTGCCATAGTCGACCTTCCTGGTCGACAGGTTCGCCGCTCACGTTGGGGACTCGCCGACGTAGAACTCGATAAGAACCAGCTTGTTGCCGCGGAACTGGCTCAGGCTGATCTTCTCCCCCGTCGTGCCGGGGAGCGTAAAGTCCGGCGCCTTCTCCCCGACCTCCAGGGCTGTGGTCACGCTGACTCCTACGAGCACGCCGGCCAGCAGCACGCCCAACAGCAACCAGCTTCTCACGAGCTTCGGCAGCCTGCTCATGTGTCGATCTCCTGGCCGTCAAGGTACACCATCTGCCCTGGCTCCACCTGACTTGCTCGTTCGAATTAGGAACTCTAATGCTCCCGCTCAGAAAGCTCAGCAGTCTTCGGCCCGCCGAGCGGAGTGAGCGACAAGGACGTGGCGCACGCCGTCCCGCCGTTCAAGAACCACTTGAGACCTGAACGGGTCAATGCTGGTCGTGTTCGGTCATTGCGGGGGCCCGCAATCACCGACATCGACCTGCCTGACCTTCGGGGTTGATCTCGACTAGGGAAGTGCCGCGGGCGGCGCAGCTCAAGGTCTTGGCCGGGCCACCCATGACGTCTGCTCAGGTCATCGAGGGAATCCTGATCAACCACGTCAACGAGCATCTGGGGAGCATCAAGGCCACCACCGGCGCCAAGCAGCCGATGCGGTGTTGCGGACCGTCGGCTCGGAGCTAGCCCTTGACCGAGCCGGCGGTCAGGCCCTCCACCAGATACTTCTGGAAGAAGAGGACGAGGAGCACGGCGGGGAGCGCGCCCAGGAAGCCGGAGGCGGCGATCACCGAGTAGTCGATATTGATCTGCCCGTTCATCCCCGCGATGACCGGCGGGAGTGTCGTCGTCCCCGGCTTGGTGTTCAGCACCTGGGCGACGATGAACTCGTTCCAGCACAGCATGAAGGTGAAGGCGCCTCCCGCCACGAGACCCGGGCCCGACACGGGCAGCACTACGTACAGGTAGGCCTGGAGGCGATTGCAGCCGTCGACCAGGGCGCTCTTGTCGAGCTCGGCCGGCACCGTCTCGAAGTAGGCCTTCATGATCCACACGGTAAAGGGCAGCGTGAAGGAGCAATAGGCCACGATGAGCCCGGTCAGCGTGTTCTGGAGGCCCAGGGCCCGCAGCATCAGGAAGAACGCCGGGATCAAGACCACGGTCGGCAGCATCCGCGTGAAGAGGAGCGCGAAGAGCGAGAGCGTCTTCAGCGGGAATCGGTAGCGGGCATAGGCATAGCCCGCCGTGGTGCCGATCACCAAGTTGAGCGCGGTGACGAGTGAGGCCACGACCAGGCTGTTCAGCATGGAGGGCAGGATCTTGGCGGCCTGACCTTCGGCATGGAACCGGACCAGCCCGAAGATCATCTTGTAGTTGTCCAGCGTCACCTCGGGCGGAATGAAGGACAGAGGCCGGGCCATGAGGTTGCGCTGGTAGGAGATGCTGGTGACGAAGAGCCAGACGAAGGGGCCGATGAGCCAGACGGCCACCGCCAGGATCAGCCCATACAGCACGAGCCGGCTGCCCGCGGAGCGCCTTCGATAACTCCCGCCCCGGTATCCGCGGGCCACGGATGCTGTCGTCGCCATCCCGTCAGCTCTCCGGTTCGAAGCGGGCGAGGAGCAGCCGCTGGTAGACGAAGGTGAGGAGCAGGCAGAGGGCGGTCAGCGTATACAGGATGGCGGTGCCCGGACCGAACTTGAAGAACGTGAACGTCGTCTGGAAGCCGAGCCACGAGACGGTCGTCGTGTCGTGTCCGGGGCCGCCCATGGTCAGCACGTAGATCAGGTCGAGCATCAGGAACCCGTTCACCGTGGCCAGGACCAGGACCAGGAACACGATGGGCCGGAGCGCAGGCAGGGTGACGTAGCGGAAGCGCTGCCAGTACCCCGCCCCGTCCACCTCCGCCGCGCTGTACAGATCCTCCTGGACGGATTGCATGCCCGCCAGGAAGAGCAGGGTGGCAAAGGGGGCCTGGTTCCACATGTAGACCGAGACGAGGACATTGAGGGCGCTGAAGCCGTCCTTGAAGAAAGAGATAGAGCCGTCGATCAGACCGAGGTTCGAGAGCAGACCATTCAGCGCTCCGAATTCGAAGTCGAGGATGCCGACCCAGAGGAGCCCGACGACGACACGAGAGAGAGACCAAGGAACAAGGAGAAGGCTCCGCATGAGCGGACGCCCGGTGAACCGCTCCTGCAGCACCAGCGCCATGCCCATGCCGATGACGGTGGCCTCGAGCACGAAGGCCCCGACGAAGTAGAGGGTGCGCCAGAGCGAGCTCCAGTAGAGCGGATCGTGGAGGATCTTGACGTAGTTCTGAAGCCCGATCCAGCGGAAGAGCGGCACGCGGACCCCGAAGAGCTCAATGGCCGGGCCGGTGGTCCGGAGCAGGTTGACGTCGGTGAAGGAGAGCCACAGCGAGTACAGGAGCGGGAACAAGACGACGAGGAAGATTCCGAGGAGCGCGGGCAGGACGAGGAGAAAGGCGAACCATCGCTCCGAGAGACGGATCGATGGCAGGTGGAGCCCGGGCGCCATGGTCTGGCTCGGGATCCGGTGCGGGATAGTCGAGCGATTCGGCTCGGTGGTCACGGGATGGGAGTCCGCGCCAGTCGGGCCCCTCACTTTACCCTCTCCCCCGATGGGGGAGAGGGAATCAGAGGACCGCCCGGCGCCTGAGAGATTCCCTACGCGAGAGACTTCTGGAGCGCCGTGAGGTCCTTCAGGCCCTTGGGAACGGTGGTGACGCCGCGGATGATGTTTTGGACCGTGGCCACGGCTTTCGTATCGTATTCCCCGTACCACGGCTCCTTGTAGGCCGCGATGACCTTGCCCTTCTTGTACTGCTCGCGGAGGAGCTTGAGGTCTATCCATCGGTCGTAGGACTGGATGATCTCGGCATGGTCGTACATCTCGGGGTATGGGTTATCGAGCCCCGAGATCAGGCACCACTGGCGCTGGACGTACCAGTCGCCGTGCAGGTTGCCGCCGAGGAACCGCGTGAGCTTCCACGCGTCCTCGAGCACCTTGGTCTTGGCGTTCACCACGTAGGAGTCGGTCCACATGTAGCTGCTGCCATTGCCGGGGTACATCGCCATCTTGGCTTTCTTCGGGGCGAGCTTCGAGTTCTCAGGCTCCCCGGCGATGGTCTTGAGGTAGTAGGAGTGATTCGTGTGATAGGCGTACCGACCTGTCCAGAAGAGCCGGTGGGTATCCGTCGACGAGGTCTTGGTCAGCACTTCGGGATTCACGAGCTCCGCCTTGTAGAGCTTCTGCCAGCGCTCCATGGCCCGCGCCGCCCCCGGCTCCTGGTCGACGATGACCCGGTTCTTCGCGTCGAAGACCTGGGCGCCCTCCGAGAAGCAGTCGCTCATGAACTGCGGCATGGTTCCGGACGGACTATTGTTCCAGTTGGGCAAGAAGGGCGTGTCGCTGACCTTGTCCTTCTTGAGCTTCGTGCAGTGTTCGACCAGCTCGTCCCAGCTCTTCGCGGGGGCCTTGATGCCCGCCTGCTGGAGCATGGGCTCGTTGTAGATCAGGATGAAGAGACTGGTGAAGTACGGCAGGCCGAGGAGCTTGGTGCCGTCCTTGTTCTTGAGGCTGTCGAGATTCGCTGGGGTCATCTTCTTCTTGAGCTCGTCTGCCCCGGGTAGATCGTCGACGGCCCGGATCAGGCCGTTCTCGTACCAGCGCTCCCGGTTATTGTGATTGCAGTACATGACGTCGACGACTTCGCCCGCCAGCGCGCGGGTCTCCATGGTCGGGTGGTACTGCGCCCACGGGATGGCCTCGTAGTTCACCTGGCCATGGAACTTCTGGTTGTAGTAGTTGACGTAGTCCTTGACCGTGTCGGGCTTGAACACCCACCCCGAGAAGCTGATCGGCTTGTCCGCGTGGGCGGGGGCGCGCAGACCGTCGGCAAGCACCGCCGACGCGCCGAGCAGGCCCGAGGTCTTGAGGAAGGTCCGCCGACTGATGGTCTTCATGAGTCGTCTCTCCTCTGGGTTGGCCCATAGGAAACATTAACGCCAGTTCGCATCACGCGGCCCCATGCAGAGGGCATCCAGGACCCCCTGAAAGACCCCAGCGTCGTCGAGCCGCCGGCCCCGGAGCCCTCCCTGGAGCCGAGACCGCCCGGCTCCGATCCGACTCCTGCGGCGATCCTGCCCCCGGGACCGGGGCGTCGTCAAGGGCCGCATGAGCGGCTAGCTTTCGAGGACCGGCTATCGAAGTGGCTCCCTTTGGCGTCTGGGCGTCAGGGACTACCCGAGGAACAGCTCGCAGGTGTCGAGCCAGGCCTGGGTGGTGAGGGCCAGCGATTCCACATCGACACGCTCGTCGTTGCCGTGGAAACGGCTGGACATCGCCTCCGCCGTCAGGGTCCGCGAGAACAGGCCGAAGCCGTAGGCGACAGCGCCATGCTCGCGGAAGTAGGGCGCGTCCGTGAACCCGACGATCATGCGCGGCAAGAGCTTCGCGCCCTGGTAGTGCCCGTCGACAACTCGACCCAGCACGTCCCAGAGCGGTGTCCCCGTGGGCGACACGGACGCCTGCTTGGAGAAGAGCTTCTCGACGGCCACCTCTTCCGACAGGTCGCCGAGGGCCTTGTCGATGTGCCGGCGCACCTCGTCCTCGTTGTCGCCTGGGATAGTCCGGATGTCCACCTCGATGTCGACGATGTCGGGGATGACGTTGGTCTTCACGCCGGCGCGGCACATATTCGGCGAGAAAGTCGTGTGCGTGGCCGACCACGCGAACTTGGCCATGGCCGGGGAGAGCTTGGCGATGGTCTCGTCCACGCGAGAGGGATCGACCAGGGCGGCCTTCACAGCCGGGTCGAGGCTGAGCGAGGCGACGAAGGCGGTCCAGAGATCATCCACGTACGGCGCCGGCCGGTAGTCCGCCAGGCGGCTGACCACGTGCGCGGCCTTGACGAGCGCGTTGTCCGCGCCGTACGGCATCGAGCCGTGTCCCGGCGTGCCCTTGACGCGCAGCCGGCGCCAGGCCACGCCCTTCTCGCCGACGTGCACAGTCACGTTCAGCTGGTCGCCGTGCGAGCTGACGGTCCCGCCATTCTCGGTCAACAGGTAATCCGCCCGGAGCGCATCCCAGTGCCGCTTGCACACGTGCCCGGCGCCGAGCGCGCCGCCGGCCTCCTCGTCGGCGCACGCCAGGTAGACCAGCGTGCCCCGGGGCCGCCACCCGCGCCGGGCCAGCGCCTTCAGCGCGACGGCCTGGGAGGCGGTGAGGTTCAGCATGTCGACCGCGCCGCGACCCCACACCTCGCCGTTCACCAGCTCGCCCCCGAAGGGATCGCGCGTCCAGGTCGCGGGCGTCACGGGCACGACGTCGGTGTGCCCCATCAGGCAGAGGGTGGGCGCGGCCGGATCAGTCCCCTCGATGCGGGCGACGAGACTGGTGCGGCCCGGCGCTCCGTCGGGCTCGTAGACCTCGATGTCGAGGCCGCTGCCCTCGAGATAAGCGCGCAGCACGTCGCTGGTGCGCACCTCCTGGCCGGATGCGACAGAGCCGTCGTTCACGCACTGATTACGGATCATCTGCTGCAGCAGCTCGACGGTCTGGCCGCTTAGGGCGTCGTTCATGTCTTGGGCGTGTGCCGGGTCAGGAAGTCGGTGACCCGGCGGATCGACTCGGCCAGGTGCTCCGGGCCGCGCCAGTCCTTCTGGATCTCGAGATTGGGGGCCAGGCGGGCGATCTCGGCGCTGGTCTCGGCCGGGTGCGGCTTGTCGGTGCCGGGCTGGAGCAGGAGCGGCGTGGTGCAGCGGCGGACGAACTCGCGGCTCACCGAGAAGACGAACTCTCCGCCGAACATGTTGTGACCGAACTTCTGAATGATGTCCTCGCTTAGCGTGGGATCGCGCGCCAGCATGGTCTTGGCGAAGTTGCGCACACCATCGTCCCAGGTGTCCCGGTTCTCGTGCATGCCGATCGGGTTCTGGAGCACCGCGGCGGTGACTCGCTCAGGCGCCAGCTCGCACAGCGTCAGGCAGTAGGTGCCCCCGATGCAGCCGCCCATGACATGGAAGCGGCGATGGCCGAGATGATCCATCAACGCCAGGTGATCACCGGCGTACGTGTGCCATCCGTGGGTCGCCGTCACCGCCCCCCGCGAATTGCCCGCGTTGCGCTGATCCATGCCGATCACGGTGAACCGGCCCGCCAGATCGACCATGGGATTCATCCACGGCGGCGGGGCATCGGGATTACCCGGGCTGTGACGCCAGAACTCGAGCTGCGAGCGCAGGCCGCCCGGCGCAAAGAGCAGCAGCGGATAGCCCGACCCGTGGACTTCGTAGTGGATCTCGGCATCAGGGCGCGTGAATAACGGCATCGTCATCCTCCCGGCGTGTGGTGACCGCGATTGCCGTGCCACGATAGCACCGTTTGGAGGCCTCTTCTCTCGGTTAGAATCCCCTGGGGGGAAATGCTGGTGCGCGTGATCGACATGGAGTGCAGCGTCCCGAAGCGCGCGGCCCCTGACGGCTGCACCGGGCGCGTCGCGGGCCGAACGACCGGCCGGCTACGGCATGGCCAACTACGAGCGCATCTTCCGCTCGCGCCAGGACGGCGGCGACGCGCGGCCGGCGACGGAGCTCTCCGCCTACGTGGAGCTGCTCGAGCGGGGGGGGAGGGCCGAGGTGCGAGTCAGCTGATCCCGGTGGGGGCGGGCGGGACCGAGCCGGACGGCTCGGGGGAGAGCGAGCAGCCCCGGTGGGCGAGGATCGTGCCCACGACCACCGGGTCCTGCACGGCACGCAGAGCACCGCCCGATCTAGCTATGGGTTCTTGATGATATCCACGCCGACGAGCACGACCTTGCTGGAGGTCTTGTTCTCGGCCCAGTGAGTGACGGTGCGCGCTTCCGTAAGGACGTCACCCGCCTTGTACTGCTTCACGTAGCCGCCTTCTCTCCCTTCCGTCAGCGTGCCTTCGAGGATGTAGGCGAAGGCGGGCCGGTCCTTGTGGCTGTGGATCCCGGCCACGCCGCCGGGTTCGATGGTGAGCTTCCGCAACCGCAACTGATAGCCCGACATGTCAGGAGCCAGATCGACGGTACTCACGACTTGCGCATCAACTCCCTTGGTGTCGACCGGGGGGCTCTGCTGGCCGATTGCCGTCCCGATTCCGACGCCTGCTACCAGCGTGAACAGCCAAGCCACGAACCGCAGCGAACGTCTTGTGCCCATAGGTCCCTCCGTCGGATGGGTGGAATTGGTGGGGGGAGGGTAGCACGTTTTGGCGTTCTGTTCGACGAGCACCGGAAAAATATCACGGCCATGTCTGCGGGATCCCGGCGTCGTGCGCACGACCGCCAGGGTCCTGTACGGTGACGATGATCCGCAGCCGGCCCCCACGGCGCGGACAAGTGAAGGCGTCGACGTCGAAGACGGGACCGGCTACAGCGCCTCGTACACCAGGTCGATGAGGTGGCGAGCGCTCAGGAAACATAGAGAGCGGGTTGCCCCCCAAAATTTGTAGCCGGCCAACGCCGCATTGTCACTCGGCTCACCGAAACACGGTTCTCCGATGTAGTCGGATCGTTATGACTCCGGCAAGTTACACGCGCCTCTGCCAAGGCGATGACTGAGAATAGGCTTTATGTCATCTACGCTCCTGCATCCGCCCACGGTGAACCGGCCGGCAAGATCGACCATGGGATTCATCCATGGCGGCGGTGCGTCCAGATTGCTCGGGCTGTGGCGCCAGAACTCGAGCTGCGAGCGCAGGCCGCCCGGCGCAAAGAGCAGGAGTGGAAAGCCCGACCCGTGGACTTCGTAGTTGATCTCGGCATCAGGACGCGTGAATACCGGCATCGTCATCCTTCCGGCGTGTGGTCACCGCGATTGCGGTGACCCGATAGCACCGTTTTGGACCTCGTCTCTCGGTTAGAATCCCCTGGGAGGAGATGCTTATGCGCGTGATCGACATGGAGTGCAGCGTCCCGAAGCGCGCCGACGCGCCGCCGACAGCAGCGCCTGGCCCGCCGCGAGCCGAGCGGCCTGCCGGCTACGGCATGGCCAACTACGGGCGCATCTTCCGCTCGCGCCGGGACGGAGGCGACGCGCGGCCGGCGACGGAGCTCTCAGTCTACGTCGAGTTGCTCGAGCGCGCGGGTATCGTGCGGGCCGTCCCCTTCGGCACCACCAACGACGAAGCGGCCGAGCTGGTGCGCGACTACCCCGACCGCTTCATCGGCCTCGCCCGCATCAGCGCGTTCGACGGCATGCGCGGGGTCCGCGAGCTGGAGCGCCGGGCGCGTGAGCAGGGCTTCCGGGCCCTCGGGGTCTCGGCCCTCATCGACGGCATCCCGGCCAGCGATCGGCGCTTCTACCCGCTCTACACCAAGGCCGCGGAACTGGACATCCCCGTGCGCATCTACTCGTCCATGAACTACGCGACCGACCGGCCGTACGACCTCGGCCACCCGAGGCACCTCGACCAGGTGGCCATCGACTTCCCCGAGCTGACGATCATCGGCGGGCTCGGGGGCTGGCCGTGGGTGAACGAGATGGTCGCGCTCGTCCGTCGCCATCCGAAGCTCTACCTCGACACCTCCGCCCACCGCGCCAAGTACCTCGGCCAAGCCGGCTCGGGATGGGAGATGCTGATGCAGTTCGGCAACACGCTCATCCAGGACAAGGTCCTGGTCGGGCTCTCGGCGGGCCTCGTCGGCCAGCCGCACGAGACGCTGATCAAGGAGTACCTGGACCTGCCGCTCAAGGACGCCGTCAAAGAGAAGTGGCTCTACGGCAACGCCGCCCGGGTCTTCGGGCTCGAGTAGGCGAGGCGCCCCGATTCGGATCTCCGCTTCATGGACCGCTCGTTAGCGGATGGGGCCAGCAAACAAGCTTAGGAGGCGGCCTTCAGGAGGGCCTTCTCGAGTGGCTTGGGCAGCACGATCGAGAAGAAACGATCCGCCGAGTAGCCGTAATCTTCTCCGCTTTCGTCGACGATGCGCACGTACCCGTGCTTTGCCGCCGTCGGATCGGGAATCGTTCGATACAGCTTCCCGACCTCCAACGAGGCCCTGTAGCCCTTGTTGTTGATGCATACGGCGAACTGGACAGCCGATTTGGTCTGTCTCTTCATGTCTCAATCGGCCATCGTTTCGACGCTTCGGATCCGGCCGACGATGTCGAAATCCATCGACCAACGCTAGCATGAGCCACCAGAGTCCGGAACGGTGTCATCTTTCGGATACAGTATCATGGCAAGACGTCGGTGCGGACGCATGAAGCTCGAGTTCGGGACTGCCTGACATCCCACCACGCCAGGTTGACCGTCATTGAAAACCGTCCCTGCTGCGTGGACGCCGAAGCCGCAGAGTTTCGAAAGTCACCTGCCAAAGCATAAGCGTGGTTGCCGAGAAGAAAACAACCTATGCCGAGGGCGTAGGTGACATGAAATCTATTGCCAGCTACGGTCAGCGCGGGCCTTTGCGTGTCAGGTTGGCACAGTGCTGTGACAAAAACGCCTTCGGGCTCGACGGGCGATGACTGAGAACGGGTTTTGTGTTATCTACGTTGCTGAGGATACCCTCCCGAGAGATGAAAGAGAGCGCGCTCGACAGGTTCCGTACCGAGTTTCGACGCTGGGTCGCCGCCCACAACAGGGCGAAGTGCTTCACGACGAACGCCAACGAGCTACTCGCGCGTCTCGAAGAGCGACTCGGCGAGGAGCGTCTCCTCCACATTGGAGCGGCGTTCCTCAACGATTGGTTAGAGACGGAACGCGGCTACTTCGTTCGCGAAGCTGACCTCGGCCCCGATCGGCATGGGCAGTTCACGATCACGCACCAAGGCGGTGGCAAGGTTGCTCCGTGCTGGGAACTGTTCGTCCAGCTCGCGGACTACGGGTGGCTGCGAACCGTCGCTGAGCGCCATCACCAACGCGTGCGCCTTGAGGATCGCCTCATGGACCTCACGGTGCGGGCGGGGTCGAAGCTCGTGCTTTACGTGGAGGAGAAGACAACCCGCGGTGCCGCCGAAAAGCTCCTCTCGGGAATGCGCCGCTTTGGGGACGCGGGCTTCAAGCTCGACGATCCCGACAAGGGCAAGGATGCCCTGCGAAAGGCAAAGTACCTCGTGAGACCCGATACGCACCCGCTCTATCTGGGGCTGAGCGCGATCGATTACAAGCATCTCTTCAAGGTCGATTACCAAGAAGCCAACCGCTTCCGATTACTCGACGACGACCGCGCTTTCGCCACCGTGCTTGCTGAGCATCCCGGTCTGGCGAGCGACGAGCCGCCCCCCCCTCGCCTGTCGATCCGCTCGCGAGCGAGATCGAGCACACGTGCCGTAACGTGTGGATCTCCGTCGGCTCCGGCAAAACGGCGTACAACTTTTACGTCCCCGGCCCTTCCGGCGACGCCTTGATAATCGGCGTGTACGAGAACGGGGCGGTCTGGACCGACATTGCCGCGCTTGGGTCTGAGCGAGCAGCACGCTTCGCAGCGGCCCTCGCGCGGATCGGCGTCGCCATCGATGTGACGAAGAAGTGGTGCATCTGGAAGAAGGATGGAATGAAGGTCTACCTCGGGGACGTAGATGCGGTTGCCGTCGCCGAGGCCGTGCGCGCCGCGATCCGCTCGACGGGTTCGTGAACCAGTCGGGACCGATCCTCACCGGACGTGGCTCGTGAGGACCACGCTGCCATCGGCATCTTGAGCATAGGAAACACAAAGGCTCTTATCGGCTCTGGGCCTTCACTGGGCGTCGACGTTCTCCCTTTTCAGTGTATCGTTGCGGAGACACTTGCGGGTTGCCGCGCTGAACGGAGAGCCGAGGCTGTGGCACTGTTCCTCGTGAGGGGACGCCTGAGAGCTACCGCTCAAGGACGCCGTCAAGGAGAAGTGGCTCTACGGCAACGCGGCCCGCGTCTTCGGGCTCGCGTAGCCATGGGAGGAGACCGATGCTGACCCCTGAGACGATGGACGCCACCGCCCGCGCCTACTTGGAAGCGCGCCGGTTGGTCATGTCGTCCCTCCTTATGCCCATTCGTATGATCCGCTCGGAGGGCTACTCAACCTTTTTCTCTTGCTCCAGATATTGCTCCACCAAGGCATCCGTCAACAGGCTGACGAGGTCCTGGCGTACATCCTCGGGCAAGGACTCGCTAGGTGACGGAGGTGGCGGAGTGGGCTCCATACCAGAGTATCCGGCGGTGCACGATGCTCAGAGGCGAATTGACTCGGCGCGTCGTGACGCGGAGCCGTATGTTGAGTTTCAGCAGTTCACCTTCAAGCGAAGGAGGCAGGGATGGCGACGTTGAACAGCACGTGCCCGAAGTGCGGGAAGACGGTCTCCGAGCAGGATCACAACGTCAGGAATGTGGAGCCCGCCATCAGACAGACAGGCCCCGCGGGAGTAGCGGGTATCCCGATGCAAGCTCACTGGCAGCACCGGCGGTGCCCCGCACGCTGATTCGTCAGTGAAGGCAGTGGGAGCCCGCTCACTTCCCCTTCGGCCCGGCGCTCCTTCCCCCAACCGCCCGGATTGAGAACGTCACCCATGAACGGTCTTCGAGTAAAATGACACGCGGAGGGCGCTGTGATGACTGCGCGGGTTTCTGCACTCTTCAGCGCGCTGATGCTGCTGATCGGCTGCGCAACGACGGCGCCGCCGACGCGGTATCAGAACGCCGCACACCCCGAGTACCGGCAGACCGACTTCGATCGCGATTGGTACGAGTGTCGGCGAGAGAACACACACCCGGTCGCCCAATCTTCGTCGTACCGACTCCCGTACAGTGCCGGCTCCGAGTCCAGCGAATCGATGGTGGTCGATGAGGACATGGCCCGGGCATGCTTCGCCGCACGCGGCTGGCGCCCCGTCACGTCCAGCACGATAGGGTTCCCCGCCACTCCAGCGGCCGGCAGTTCAACACCTACGGTCGAGGGCGCACGCACCGAGCGATTTCAACGGTTGGCTCGAGAGATGCTCGCCAAGCCGTATACTCGCGAGCCCTTCGCGTGTACAGACAGCGCCTGGCTGGCAGTCAAGGGGTACGTGGTCGATCTGGCGCCGTGGGGCGAAGCTGCTGGTCTTCGAAGAGGCGACCGTATCGTTGAGATTGGCGGCATTTCGTTGGCGCGGTACGACTCCGAGTCGGAGGCGTGGTCGAGAGTACCCCGTGGCGACAATGTGGCGGTACGTCTTTATCGCGCGGGCCAGGACATGTCGATCCAGGTGCCGTGTCGCGACGATGCGGAGGCATGGCGTGCCCGCGTCGCGGTTTGGCAGGCGATCGCTGATGGGCAGTGGCAGTCCTGTACCGACGCGGTCCAGGACTACATCCGGCTCAGGCGGGGGACGTCAGCGGGATTACTTCGTGTGGCATGGGAGTGCATGCGAGAGCGCGGGAAGGCCATGGGTCAGCGCCTCCCTGATCAGTATTGGCGCACATTGCACGCCTGGGCTTCGAAGGCCATTGATGAGGCGCGGTACCGACCAACGGGGTTGAGCGACATCCGGAGTCAGTTACTGGACGCCGCCGACGTGTTGGCGAAGGCCGGCTGGGCGACGTTGGCTGATGACATCAAAGCCCAAATTGCCGCGTTTCGAGAGGCATCCTCAACACCATGACGGCGCCTGACATTCTTGCAGAAGTGTTTCCACCTCTTGTAATCGAAGCATTGCAGTGCGCCCCGAATCCAACGAAGGAGCTTCGTACGAGGCTTCTTGTGTTGACAGCCGATCGACCGCACATACCGGAGCTCAGCGTATTCCCCGAACTCCGCGTATACCGAGACGCGTGGGGAGAGTACTTGAGCTGCGCGTGGCGACTGGGCTTTTTCGAGGGCTCCCACGGCGGAGACTTGCGAACTCGTCTTGTGGGCCGAGACGATGATCTATTCGCCTCGGCCATGAGCGAGTGTCTTGCCGCTTGGTTTCTTGCCGAGCGCCTCTCCATGGTTGTGTCCCCGCGTCCAAAGGGCCAGGCGGCGCACATTCTAGAGATGGCGATAGAATTGCCGGGCGGGCACATCAACGTCGAGGTCAAAGCACCGCATCGTCCCTTCCCTCTTACCACGCAAGCAGGCGATGACTCCGACGCGCTCCGTGCAGTAATCAAGTCGGCTAACGAACAGTTCGCGCGACACGAGAAGAACCTGCTCGTCATCATTCCGCGACTGCCTGTTTTCTTCTTCGAAGAGCCTTGGGCGCTCCAACGCCTCGTTGCCTTGAAGGCATTCGTTATCGAAGAGACGCTTCGGGTGGCGATTGATCCGGCAACGGGCGGACCCGCTGGGGCTGTCTACATTGCGATGCGCCCCTCTGGTGAATTCGTCAAGCCAAGGGGCGCGAAGGCGCGCCGGTTCACTAGAACCGGTGGCGCTCTACTCATAAATGAGCACGTCGGGATGCCGATGAGGTATTCCGCAATGTTGATTCACAACCCTTGTGCACTAAATCGGCTGCCAAAGGATTTATGGAACGGTGTCGATCAATTCTGTGAAGCCGATGGACAGTGGGCGTGGCGTAGTTCGGAGTGTGCTTAGCGCGTCGAGCATAGGAAACACAAAGGCCCTTGTCGGCTCTGGGCCTTCACTGGGCGTCGGCGTTCTCGCTCTTCAGTGTATCGTTGCGGAGGCACTTGCGACGTTGCCGCGCTGAACGGAAAGCCGAGGCTGTGGGACTGTTCCGCGTGAGGGGGACGCCTGAGAGCTGCCGCTCAAGGACGCCGTCAAGGAGAAGTGGCTCTACGGAAACGCCGCCCGGGTCTTCGGGCTCGCGTAGCCATGGGAGGAGACCGATGCTGACCCCTGAGACGACGGACGCCACCGCCCGCGCCTACTTGGAAGCGCGCCGGTCGCGCACACGGTACCGCCCGCTGGACCCTGCCGTCCGCTCGGCGCCGCTCGACGACGCCTATCGCATCCAGGACGCGCTGCACAGGCTCATGGCCGATGCCGGGCGGGGCGAAATCGTCGGCTGGAAGATCGCGCTGACCTCGAAGGCGATGCAGCAGATGACCGGGGTGGACCAGCCCGCCGCCGGCGCCATCTTCTCGAAGGTCATGCATCCCTCGCCGGCCCGGATCGAACTAACCGCGTATCACCACCTGGGCGTCGAGTTCGAGGTGGCGGTGCGGCTCGGCGACGATCTGCCGGTGAGCGGCACGCCCTGGACGCGCGCGTCCGTGACAGGCCGCGTGACCGCCTGCATGCCCGCCTTCGAGCTCGTGGAGGACGGGAATGCGGACTACAAGACGCTCGACGCCTTCACCCTCGTGGCCCAGAACGCCTGGAACGGCGGGGTCGTCCTCGGTAGGCCGGTGACGGATTGGCGCGGCGTTGACCTCGAGAGCGCGGTGACGCGGTGCTGGATCAACGATGCGCCCGGGGGCCAGGGCAAGACCGGCGATGCGCTGGGCCATCCCTTCGAGGCGGTGGCGTGGCTGGCGAATCTCCTCAACCGCCGCGGCCGCATGCTCCATCGCGGGATGATCGTGATGACGGGCAGCAGCATAACCACGAAGTTCCCGGCGCCCGGCGACCGCGTGCGCTTCGCCATCGACGGCCTCGGCGAGGTAACGCTCGAGGCCGCGCGGTAGCGCCGAGAGCAGACGTGCTATCCTCCCCGCAAGGCAACCGCATGAGCACATCGCCTCCGCGTCGCGAATGGCCCGGCGCGACTCTCGCCCGCGTCCCGTACTGGGTCTACGGGGACGAGGCCAACTACCGCGCCGAGCTGCGGCGCATCTTCGAGGGCCCCGTCTGGAACTATGTTGGCCTGGAGTCCGACCTCGCCCGGACTGGCGACTTCCGCACGACCTTCGTGGGCGAGATGCCGGTGGTCGTGGTGCGGGGCGAGACGGGCGAGATCCATGCCTTCGAGAACCGCTGCGCCCATCGCGGCGCCCTCATCGCGCTCGACGACTGCGGCTCGACCGGCAAGCGCTTCCAGTGCGTCTATCACGCGTGGAGCTACGACCTGCGGGGCGCGCTCGTGGGAGTGGCCTTCGAGAAGGGCGCGAACGGCAAGGGCGGGATGCCGGAGTCCTTCTGCAAGGCGGACCATGGACCGCGCCAGCTCCGAACGGCCACGATCGGCGGCCTGGTGTTCGCCAGCCTGTCGCCGGCGGCGCCGCCCATCGAGGAGTATCTGGGAGAGGCGGTGCGGGCGCGGCTCCTTCGCGTGCTCGGCAGGCCGGTCCAGGTGCTGGGCCGCTTCGTCCAGGCCCTGCCGAACAACTGGAAGCTCTACGTCGAGAACGTGAAGGACACCTATCACGCGAGCTTGCTCCACACCTTCTTCAGCACCTTCCACATCTCGCGCCTCACCCAGGGCGGCGGGGTGCTCGTCAGCCCTGACGGCGCCCACCACGTCAGCGCCACCATCGATCGCGGCGACGACCGGGGCAGCACCGCTTACCGCGACCAGGGCATCCGCTCGGAGAGCGACCGCTACCGCCTCACCGATCCGAGCCTCCTCGACACGGTGAAGGAGTTCGGCGACGACATCCAGCTCCAGATCCTCACCGTCTTCCCGAACCTGGTGGTGCAGCAGGTGTACAACGCGCTCGCGGTGCGCCAGGTGCTGCCCAAGGGACCGGGCGCGATGGAGCTGCACTGGACCTACCTGGGCTTCGCCGACGACACCGCCGAGATGCGGCGCCGGCGGCTCCGCCAGGCCAACCTCGTCGGGCCGGCCGGGTACGTCTCGATGGAAGACGGCTGCGTGGGCGGCTTCGTCCAGCGCGGCGTCGCCGCCGCGGAGGATGCACTGTCGGTCGTGAACATGGGCGGGGAGGGCGCCGAGTCCCAGGACACGCGGGCCACCGAGGCAGCGGTGCGTGGCTTCTGGAAGGCGTATCGCGCCTACATGGGCTACTAGCCGTGCTCGAGCGGGTGTCCCGGCTCAACGCGGAGTACGCGCGCGCCATCGACGACGACCGGCTCGAGGACTGGCCCGACTTCTTCACCGAGCCCTGCCTCTACTCCATCACGTCCGCCGACAATCACCGCCAAGGGATGCCCGTCGGCGTCATCTACGCCGACTCGAAGGGCATGCTGAAGGATCGCGTCGCCGCCCTGCGCGAGGCGAACGTCTACGAGCGCCAGTCGTACCGGCACGTGGTGGGCCTGCCCGCCATCCTCGGCGAGCGGGACGGCGCGGTGCGCGCGGAGACGCCATTCCTCGTGGTCCGCATCATGCGCGACGGCACCATGGCGCTCTTCGCCACCGGCCGTTACCTGGACGCCCTCGTCGAAGAGGCGGGTGTCCTCCGCTTCCGCGAGCGGGTCGTCGTCTGCGACAGCAGCCGCATCGACACCCTGCTCGCGATCCCCCTCTAGCGCCACAACGGCGTAACGGGCCTGCTGGCTGCCCTGGCCGCTGAAGGCCCCGGCGAAGTGACGTTCGAGGCCACGCGGGCGCGATAGACACTCCCGGCGCCGTTGACACAGGGGCGCGCGCGCCGTATGGTGCGCGCTTATGGAGGCCATACCCATGCGAGAGCGGAAAGTCGGCGACATCCTGATTACGCGCGTCATCGAGTCCGAGCGTCCCGACTTCGACGCCGGGCAGTTCTTTCCCACCATCACTCCGGAGCAGTGGGCGCCCTACCGCCAGCGCCTGGCCGGCTGGGCGATGGACCCGGGCTCGAACGGCCTCGTCTTCCCGATGCAGTCCTTCCTGGTGCGCACCCCGCACCACACCATAGTCGTGGACACCTGCGTGGGCGATCACAAGAAGCGCCTCCGCCCAAACTGGAACATGACCTCCAGCGGCGAGTTCCTCAAGCGATTCGCCGAGACAGGAGTCCGGCCGGAGCAAGTGGACTACGTGCTGTGCACCCACATGCATACCGACCACGTGGGGTGGAACACGCGCTGGGAGAACGGACGCTGGGTGCCGACCTTCCCCAACGCGAAATACATCATGTCCGAGAAGGAGCTGGCCTACTGGTCCACTCTCCACAAGGAGACGCCCCAGAACCAGATCGAAGACAGCGTGCTCCCGATCGTCGAGCAGGGCCGCGCCCAGCTGGTGAAGAACGATTTCGCCATCGGCGACGAAGTCCGGTTCGAGTCCACCGCGGGGCACACGCCCGACCACGTCAGCGTGCGCATCGTCTCGAAGGGCGCGGAGGCGGTGATCACCGGTGACCTCATCCACTCGCCGGTGCAGTGTCTCGAGACCGACTGGGTGCCCCGTCCGGATTTCGATCCGCCGCAGGCGGCGGCCACTCGCCGCGCCTTCCTCGAGCGCTACTGCGAACGCGACGTGCTGGTCTGCGCCTCGCACTTCCCGTCGCCTT
This sequence comes from Candidatus Methylomirabilota bacterium, assembly GCA_035936835.1. NCBI lineage: Bacteria > Methylomirabilota (SeqCode) > Candidatus Methylomirabilota bacterium. The sequence goes on from DASYVT010000199.1 coordinate 35,933, forward strand.
CCTTCGGCCGCGTGGTCCGGGAGGGCAAGGCATTCTGGTTCGAGTACGCGAAGGCTTGAGGAGGAGATCGCATGGACCTGGGGCTCGAAGGCAAGCACGCGATCGTCACAGGCGGGAGCCTCGGCATCGGCAAGGCGATCGCGAGAGAGCTGGCGCGCGAAGGGGCGGATGTCGCCATCGTCGCGCGCACGAAGGAGACGCTCGAGGCGGCGGCGCGCGAGCTGGCGGCCGAGACCAAGCGACGCGTCATCCCGCTCGTGTGCGATGTCACCAGCAAGGCGCAGGTGGACGCGATGGTCGCCCAGGCGGCCGCGCAGCTGGGCGGGCTGCACATCCTGGTGAACAGCGGGTCCGCGCCCGGCGGGTCGGCCACCGCGACCGGCCCCATCGAAACCATCGTCGACGAGGACCTGCTCCAGGACTTCAACGTGAAGTTCGTGGGGGCGCTCCGCTGCGCCCGAGCCGCCATCCCCTACATGAAGGAGCAGGGCTGGGGCCGCATCATTAATATCAGCGGGTTGAACGCCCGCAACGCGGGGAACCTGAGCGGCGGCGCGCGCAACACCTCCCTCGTCCACTTCACCAAGACCCTGGCCATCCAGCTGGGCCGCTTCGGGATCACAGTCAACTGCGTTCACCCAGGCGTGACGCGCACCGAGCGCACCCCGCGCCTGCTGGCCGCCCGGGGCAAGGAGATGGGCGTCGACGCCGCGGAGGTGGAGAAGGGCGACTTCGCCCACGACTCGCCGCGCGGCAACGCCATCGGGCGCATGGTGGACGCCTCCGAGGTCGCCTACGTCACCGCCTTCCTCGCCTCAGACAAGGCCTGGGCGATCTCGGGCGAGCTCATCGTGGCGTCGGGCGGCGCCGGGCGCTCGGTGTTCTACTGATGCGGGGTCCGCGTTGATCACCCGCTTCTCGACCCTCTACGTCGGCCACATCGAGCTGGAGCGATGTGGGCTCGAGGGCACGCCCGCCGACGACCGCCGGTATCCCAACGAGCGCCTGATCGAGGTGTTCGACACCGCGGCGGCCCTGGCCCGCGCCACCGACGCGCTGGGGTACGAGACGTTGTGGCTAGCCGAGCATCACTTCCAGCACGAGGGATACGAGTGCATCCCGAGCATCCCCATGCTGGCGGTGGATCTGGCCCATCGCACGGAGCGCGTGAAGATCGGCTGCGCATTCAACGTCGTCCCCGCCTGGCATCCGCTTCGCCTCGCCGAGGACTACGCCGTCGCGGATATCCTCACCAAGGGGCGGGTCGTGTTCGGCGTGGGGCGGGGGTACCACACGCGGGAAGTCGAGACGTTCGGCAACCCGATGCTGGACGGCGAGGCCAACCGCGAGCTCTTCGAGGAGCAGGTGGAGATCATCCTCAAGGCGTTCCGCGAGGAGTCGTTCTCGCACCGGGGGAAGCACTACACGATTCCACCCGAGGTCCCCTATCGCGGCTATCAGCTGAAGGAGATCACCCTGGTGCCGCGTCCCCTGCGCCAGCCCGTCGAGGTCTGGCAGCCCATCGTGAGCGGCAGCGCGCGGGGCTTGGACTTCATGGCCCGGAACCGCATCAAGGGCGTCATCTCCGCCACCGCCGAGGAGCTCGTCGAGCGCTGGGTCCGCGACTATCAGGAGACGGCGCGCCGCCACGGCATCCCACTCCAGCTCGGGGAGGATCTGATCCTCGGCTTCCGGATGTGCATCGACGACACCGCGGACCGGGCCATCCAGCGCGCGCGCCCCTACTTCGAGGAGCACGCCAAGGTCATGGCGCCGCTCGGGATGCTGCGCTACAGCGAGGAGCACGTGAAGGCTGTCGCCGCGCGCCAGCCTCAGTCACCGACCACCGCCTCCCTGGAGAATGGCGTACACAATCGCTCCTGGCTCTGCGGCCCACCCGGAGACATCGTCACCTACCTGAAGGAGGTGGAGCGGCGATACCCGGGACTGGACCACGTCATGATCGCCTGGGCGATCGGAACGCCGAGAGACCTCATGGTCGAGCAGCTCACCCGCTTCGCCCGGGAGGTCATGCCCGCCTTTCGCCCGTAGCGCCTCAGCTCGAGAAGAACTCCAGCATCAGGCGATTGACCTCGGCGGCGTTCTCGTACGCGGACCAGTGGCCGGCCCGCGGGATCCGATGCGCGTCGAGCGCACTGATGACACCGCGGATCTCGCCGATCAAGAGATCCGCGGGCCGGAACGGGGAATCGTCGCGCTCACCCCAGAGCAGCCGGATCCGGCAGTTGAGCTGAGCGAGGTCGCCCAGGAGCGTCCCGCCACCGCTGACTTTGCGGCTATTGAAGCGAGTTTTTCTGACGCAGTCGGCCTGGATGTCCACCGTCTCTTCGGTGACGCTCGCCGGATCGCTGAGCATGTTGACGAGCAGGTTGTGGCGGCAGATCTCGCGGAAGAGTCTCTCGTCGTCTCCCGCTTCCTTGTAGCTCCGCGTCGGCCGGTCGGCAAAGCGGCGGAGGGGGAAGCCGGCGGGAGAGATCAGGCACAGGTGCGTCACCCGCGGGGCGAGCCGCCGAGTGAGATTCGCGGCGATGGCCGCGCCGAACGAGAACCCGGCAACGCGCAGCGGACCGCCACCCGGGAACATCTCGACGAATAGACGGTACACGAGGTCGAGATAGGCCGCGCCGGAGGTCTCGCGCGGGACCGGCGCCGAAGCGCCATACGCCGGGTGGTCGAGCGCATGCACGGTGAAACGCGCCGCGAGCGGCTCGACGTTCCGGATCCAGTGCTTCCACGAGCCCATGCCGCCGTGAAAGAGCACGACGTCGGGCCCGCTGCCGCTCCGGTGGACCGCCATGCCGGGAGCGCCGTCGCTGCGCACGGTGCGATCCTTCGCGATCAGGCGAGCTTGGGCCGCACGCGCTCGGCGAAGGCGACCATTTGCCCGTCCAGCTCCGGGCAGTCGGCGGCGAGGAACTCGAGGACCAGATGCTCGACTCCGCAGTCGGCCAGCTCCGCGATCTGCTCGATCAGGCGTGCCGGCTCGCCCGCGAGCACGCGGCCGCCATGGGTCGAAGCCGGCACAGCCTGGCCGGGCCCCTGGGCGGACCCCTGGGCGGACCCAAGGATGCGAACGTCGTTGCGAAGCGTGAGCGCGGGAGGCACGGCACGGCCGCGCGCCTGGCAGAGCCGCGCCAGCTCGGTTCGGCCGGCCCGCAGCTCCTCAGGCGAACGATTGATCGGATGCCAGGCGGCGCCGAACTGGGCGGTGCGGCGAAGCGCGGCCCGGCTGTGCCCCCCGACCCAGATCGGCGGGTGCGGCTTCTGCAGGGGCTTGGGCTCGAACGTGAGTCCGCTGAACTGCGTGTATTTTCCACTAAAAGATGGAGCCTGCTTCGTCCAGAGCTCCTGCATGGCCTCGAGGTACTCGTCGGTCATGGCGCCGCGCTCCGCGAACGGCACACCCAGCATGGCGCTCTCGGCCGCCACCCAGCCCGCGCCGATTCCGAACACGACCCGCCCGCCGCTCAGCGCGTCGAGCGAGGAGATCATCTTGGCCGTGACGACCGCGTTGCGGTACGGGACGATGAGCACCGTGGTGCCGAGCCGCACCCGGCTGGTCGCCCCCGCGATCACCGCAAGCGTCACGAGCGGGTCGAAGATGGTCTCGCCGAAGTTGACGACATTCGCGTGCGGCACGACGACGTGATCGCTGACCCAGACGGAGTCGTAGCCGAGCAGCTCGGCCCTGACGGCCGCGCCCCGGATGATGTCCGGCGTGGCCAGGTGCCGGCAGTTGGGAATCCAGATGCCGAATTTCATGGTGGGCTCTTCTACCGCGCCGTCAACGTGAAGTCAATGCCACATGCTCGCCCGCCACCTGATCCCGATGAGGAGCGTGAACGCCAGGCCGACCACCGACAGCGCGCTGATGGTCAGCGGATAGCCGATAAGATCGATGAGGGCGCCCGAGGCCATCAGTCCCAGCGGGAGACCGTAGACCGCGAGCATCCGGACACCCATGACCCGTCCCCGGAACCGCTCGCCGGCGGCCGTGAGCAGGCTGGCGGTCATCGAGATCATTGCCACGTTCTGGACGAAGCCGGCGACGAGGAGCGCGAGGAGCCCGGCCCGCAAGCTTCCCACGTGGCCGAAACCGAGCAGGACGGCGTACCAGATCGCCGTGCAGACCAGCATGAAGCGCTCGGGGCGGCGTGGCCCTCCCGTCACGATCGTGGCGACCGAGCCAAGAAGACCGCCGAACGCGAAGCTGGCGACGAGCCACCCGAGCCCCGTGGCGCCGACGGCGAAGACGTTCTTGGCGGTGTACGCCAAAATACCGTTCGACACGGGGTATGCGGTCAGGTTGATCAAAAACGCCAGCCACATGGGAGCGAGCAGCGCGGGCGTCCTCAGGACGTAGAGGAGCCCGTCCTTGAGATCGCGGCCGCGCGAGGGGCTGGATATTCCGACCGTGCTTACGACCGTCGAAGGCGCGCGCGGCGCTCCACCCGGATCGGGCACCGGATGCCTTCGCGCCACGCCGAAGGTCAGCGCTAGGCTCGCCGCATAGAAGACCGTAACCAAGAGGTAGGTGGGCCCGATGCCGAGGACGGTGGAGAGCTCCGCGCCGGCGAGCGCGCCGATCACGCGGGCGGAATCCGTGGTGGCGCGGGACAGGCCCACGGCGCCCATCAGGTGCTGCGAGGGAATCGTTTCGCCGATGAGCGAGTTCCTGAGCACGAGATCGTTGGGGCGGACGATGCCGGCAACCGTCGCGATGGCGAAGACCCACAGCGGCGTCAGGTGCCCGTTCAGGCTCAGGATCGCGAGGAGCAAGGCCAGGACGACGTAGACCGCGCGCATCGCGAACAGCACGGTCCGGCCGCCGAGCCGATCGCCCAGCACCCCGAACATCGGCGCGAGGAGAGTGCCCACGAACAGCAGAGAGCCGAAGGCGGTGAGCAGGAGCACCGAGCCGGTCTGGACCATCACGTACCAGCTCAGGATGACCGTCTCCATCTCGAACGCCAGCGACGTGAGCAGGTCGGCGGGGAACTGGAAGCGGAAGCTGCGGACGCGGAACGCGGCCAGGGTCAAGAGACGTCGTCGTCCTTGCTAAGGATCCGCCGCTGCAGGCGGGGTGACTACCGGTTGAGGTGGCGAAGCGGGAGCCCGGGGCGCGGCCACTCGAACGACACGAGCGTGCCGCCCATCGACAAGGTCGCGTACGCGGTGCGCAGGTCGCGGCCGCCGAAGCAGACGTTCGTGACCATCATGTCGGGCAGCATGTACTGGTCGACGCGGCTGCCATCCGGCCAGATGTCGCTCACGGCGCCCGTGATCAAGGTTGCCACGCAGACGTGGCCCTCGGCGTCCACCGCCAGCGAATCGAACATCTGGTAGCCGCCGAGCCCGACGACGACCTTGCCCTTCTCGCCCCGGTACGGTCCGTTCGCCGACTCGATCTCGCCCGGGGCCGAGAGCCGGAACGACCAGCAGCGCGCCGTCGGCGTCTCGACGACGTAGAGCGTCTTCAGGTCCGGCGAAAGCCCGATCCCGTTTGGACGCTCGAGCGGGAAGATCGCCTCGCGGATCAAGGACCCGTCGGCCTTGGCGTAGTAGACGATACCGCGGTCATTGTCGCGCTCGCGCGTCTTGCCGAGGTCGGTGAACCAAAACCCGCCGGCCCCGTCGAACACGAGGTCGTTCGGCCCCTTGAGCTTCTGGCCGTCGCAGCGGTCGTAGAGCGTGTCGAACATGCCGGTCTCGGGATCCACGATCTGGATGCTTCCGCCGGCGTAGTCATCGGCCTGGAGCACCGGGAAGAGCTTGCCGGGCCGCTCGACGAACTTGAGCCCGCCGTTGTTGGTCACGTAGATCTTGCCCCCCGGCCCCATGGCCGCGCCGTTCGGGCCGCCGCCGAGCTTGGCGATCACGTGGATCGTCCCGTCGGGCGTGACCCGCGACAATGTCCGGCGCTCGATCTCGACCAGGATGACGGAGCCGTCCGGCATCGCCACGGGACCCTCGGGAAAGCGCAGTCCTGACGCGATCTGCTTGTACGCGGGCGTGAGCGTCGTCATCGCGATTCTCCTGGGGTCCCCTGTTGCGCGGCGAGCCCTGCGCTCGCTCGATCGAGCCAGCCGAGGTCCCGAGGCGACGCGCGTCGCTGGAGGCGCCGGCGCACGAGCCGGAGGGCGTCGTCGTAGCGTTCGAGCGAGAGATAGCATGCCACCATCGTCTCTTCGAAGATCTCCCACTGGGCGTGGCTGCCACCCATGCGGTGCATCTCGCCCTCGACGGCCTCGAAGTACTCGAGAGCGCCCGCGTGATCGCCCGCCACGAACGCCGCGGTCCCCTGCACCAGCGGCAGCGCGACTGTCCCAGCGATCGGATGCCCCTTCGCGTGGAGCGCCCGCAGGCCATCTATCAGCTTCGCGAGCGCCCTCTCGTCACCGCACGCCGCGTAGGCGAGCGCCGCGTGGATCTCGCCGAACACGAAGCCGGGCCGTGAGACCCGCTCGGCGAGGTCGGCGAGCGCTCGCCACGCCGGCGGCTGGTCATGCCCGCCGTCGAGCCGGACCCTCCACAGGAGCGCCGCACCGTCGGTCATCGCCGACCGTGGATTGACGCCGCCCAGGATGTCGCGCTCGAAGATCTCGAGAGCGCGCGCGTAGCGGCCCCGGTGCAGCTCGAACATCCCCAGGTGCCACGCGAGATGACAATGAAATGACGCGCGCCTGTCGTATCCGGCCATCCAACCTGAAAGGTACGCGGTGCCCGCCTCGGTGTCCAGGGTTTCGAAGGCGATGTGAGCGAGGTTGTGGACGGCGTTGGCATTGCGTGGGTACTGCTGCAGCGAGCGCTCCGACAACCGCCGGGACTCCTCGAACCGGTCCACCTCGTGGTAGGTGAACGCCAACGCTGACTGGAACCACCAGTCATCGCCGTACGCGGGGGCCAGCCGCTCGATGACGGCCACGCGGTGCTCCTCGCGGTCGCTTCGGCCGGCCAGGGCGATGGCGTTACTGGCCTGGTTGACGAGCACGGCATCGCGCGGAAAATCCGCCACGTGCTCGTCGACCAAGGCGAGCCCGCGGGCGGTCTCCCCCGCGATGAGGGCGCTCAAGGCCTCGACATGCTGCCGCTCGCGCCGGGTCGCGCCGGCCACCGTTTCGCGCGCCCGCGCGACCGCGGCCCGCGCCGACCTCGCGTCGCCCTGCAGCAAGGCCAGGATCGCGACGCCCGAGTGCGCCACCGCGAGCCTCTCGTCCGCCTCGAGCGCCGCCGAGAAGGACTCCTCGGCGCCCGCGCCGTACGAGAGCAGCTTGTCCATGCCGTCCTGGAAGCGCTCGGCGGCGACGGCCGACGAGGTCGTGACCTCTAATCCGTAGCGGTCGGTGATGGCCATGAGGAGGCAAGTATAGCCGGGCGGCGCCGGGCGTGGTGAATGGAGCGCGGCGACGGTGCGGCGCCAGGCCCGGCCCCTGGTCCGGCTGGCGTCGAGCCGGCGGATACCGTATGATCCTCGCGCCGTGAACTTCGACTTCTCGTCCGATCAGAGATCCCTGCGGGAGCAGGCTCGGAAGTTCCTTGCCGAGCACGCCTCCTCCACCCGCGTCCGGCGCATCCTCGAGGGCGCCGCGCCGTATGACGCGGAGCTCTGGCGTGGGATGGCTGAGATGGGCTGGATGGGCACCGCCATCCCGGAAACCCATGGCGGCGCCGGCTTCGGCTACCTCGAGCTGTGTGTCATCGCCGAGGAGCTGGGCCGGAGCCTCGCGCCGACGCCCTTCTCGTCCACGATCTACCTCGCTTCCGAGGCCCTGCTGCTCGTGGGCAGCCCAGCCCAGAAGAAGCGCTGGCTGCCGCGTGTCGCTCAGGGAGAGGCGATCGGTTGCTTCGCGCTGGCCGAGGGCCCGCAGGTGGCGACGCCTGGCAATATCACGACGCGCGCCGACGACGGGCGCGTGAGCGGCACGAAGATCCCGGTGATGGACGGCGACGTGGCGGATTTCGCCATCGTCGTGGCCGGTGAGGCGGACGGCCGGCGGGCGGGCCTCTTCCTGGTGGACCTGACGGGCGCGGGTATCACGCGAACTTCGGTCACCACCGTGGACCCCACGCGCTCCCACGCGCGGCTGGTCTTCGACGGCGCCGCGGCCGAGCCACTCGGCGCTCCCTTCGCTGGTTGGCCCCTGGTGGAGCGCCTGCTCGACCGCGCGGCCGTGCTCGTGGCCTTCGAGCAGGTCGGCGGCGCGCAGGCGGCGCTCGACATGGCGCGCGACTACGCGCTCGGCCGTTTCGCCTTCGGCCGCCAGATCGCGTCCTTCCAGGCCATCAAGCACAAGCTGGCCGACATTTACGTGGCCGTCGAGCTGGCGCGGTCGAACGCCTACTACGGCGCCTGGGCGCTCTCGAAAGACGCGCCCGAGCTGCCCGTTGCCGCCGCAACCGCGCGCGTGGCCGCTACCGAGGCCTACTATCAGGCCGCCAAGGAGAACATCCAGGTGCATGGCGGCATGGGCTTCACCTGGGAGTTCGACTGCCACCTGCACTACCGGCGCGCCAAGCTCACCGGCCTCATGCTGGGCAGCGCCCGCCGCTGGAAAGACTTGCTGGTGACGCGGCTTCAAGCCGGCGCCGCCTAGGAGATCACCGTGGATTTCGACGACACGCGAGAAGAAGCCGCCTTCCGCGCCGAGGCCCGCCAGTGGCTCGGAGCGAACGCAGAAATCAAGGGCGGCGCCTTCGAGACCTGGCAGAGTCGCTACTCCGGCCGCGATGGCTTCGACGGCCTGGAGCGCGCCAAGGCCTTCCAGCACAAGAAGGCCGAGGCCGGCTTCGCCGCGCTCCACTGGCCGGTCGAGTCGGGCGGGCGCGCCCTGCCCCCGGTCTACCAGGTAATCTACTCGCAGGAGGAGTCGCGCTATCTCGTGCCGCGCGGCTACTTCGAGATCGGGCTCGGCATGTGCATGCCGACGCTGTTCACGTACGGCACCGACGCGCAGAAGCGGCGCTACGCGCCGGCCGCCCTGTTCGGCGACGAGGTGTGGTGCCAGCTCTTCTCCGAGCCGGGCGCCGGCTCCGACCTGGCCGGCCTGCGCACGCGCGCCCAGCGCGAGGGCGACGAGTGGGTGATCAACGGGCAGAAGATCTGGACGTCGGGCGGGCACTGGGCGGACTGGGCCATCCTGGTGGCCCGCAGCGATCCCAAGGCGGCCAAGCACAAGGGCCTCACCTTCTTCTTCCTGTCCATGAAGTCGCCGGGGATCGAGACCCGGCGCATCAAGCAGATCTCGGGGGCGTCCCACTTCAACGAGGTCTACCTCACCGACGTGCGCATCCCGGACAGCCAGCGGCTCGGGGCCGTGGGCGCGGGCTGGGGCGTGGCCATCACCACGCTCATGAACGAGCGCCTCGCCTCCGGCGATCTCCGCGGCCCCGACTTCGAGGAGATCTTCGGCCTGGCCCGATCGGTCTCGCTCGAAGACGGCCCCGCCATCGCCAACGCGGCCGTCCGCGAGCGGCTGGCCGATTTCTATGTGAAGACCCAGGGCGTCCGCCTTACGCGCTTCCGCACCATGACCGCGCTCTCGCGCGGCGAGACACCGGGCCCGGAGAACTCCATCGGCAAGCTTGTCAACGCGCCCAAGGCGCAGGAGATCGCCTCCTTCGCCATGGACCTGCTCGACATGGGCGGCGTGATCATGGACAAGGACACGGCGCCGCTGCGCGCCGCCTTTCAGGAATCGCTGCTCAACTCGCCGGGCGGCCGCATCGCGGCGGGCACCGACGAGATCCTGCGCAACATCATCGCCGAGCGCGTGCTCGGCCTGCCTCAGGATATGCGCGTGGACCGCGACCTGCCCTTCGACCAGCTCCCGACCGGCCCGCGCTGACTGCCGGCCAGGAGGCCCGCATGCGACGCGAGCGATGGAGTGAGGTCGTCGCCGTCTTCCTGAAGCTCGGGGCGATGAGCTACGGCGGCCCTGCCATCATGGGCGTGATGCAGCAGGAGATCCAGACGCGACGCAACTGGGTCTCACGCGAGCGCTTCGTCGAGGGGCTCGCCCTGGTGAACATGCTCCCGGGCCCACTGGCCGCGCAGCTCAGCATCTTCCTGGGTTACAGCCGTCTGGGATGGCTCGGCGGTGTTCTCGGCGGCGTCTGCTTCATCCTGCCCGCGTTCTTCATCATGCTCGGACTGACGATGATCTACTCACGGTTTGGAGCGATTCCTGCGATGCGCGGCGTGTTCTACGGTTTGAGTCCAGTGGTCATCGGCATCTTCGCGGTTGCAACCTATCGGCTCGGGAAATCGGCGATCAAGGACGTGAAGCAAATCGTGATCGCCATCGTCAGCGCCGCGGTCGTGGCGCTCACGCCCTTCGGGCTCGTGCCGACGATGGTGCTCGCCGGGGCCGTCGGCGTGGCACTCTACGCTTCCAGAGTCTGGGGCACCGCCGCTGCCGTCGCTGTCGCGCTTCTCTTCACGGTGCGGTTCTGGGGCGGCCCGTGGCTTCCCGCGATGTCGTGGCTCTCCGTGGACGCGTCAGCCGGCGCAACGGCGCCGACATTATGGAACCTGGGCGTGTTCTTCCTGAAGGTCGGCGCGTTCACCTTCGGCGGTGGGCTGGCGATTCTCGCGTTCGTCCAGGACCAGGTGGTCAATCAGCTGCATTGGTTGTCGCCGCGCGAATTTCTCGACGGCCTGGCGCTCGGACAGCTCACGCCGGGCCCGATCGTCATGCTGGCGGCGTTCGTCGGCTATCGGGTCGCGGGCGTGTGGGGCGCGGCCGTGAGCGGTGCGGCGATCTTTCTTCCGTCATTCCTGTTGATTCTCTCGACCGTGCCCGTGCTGGATCGCGTGAAACGCATCCGGTGGATGAGCGCGGCGCTGAAGGGGATCAGCCCCGCCGTCATTGGCATGATCACCGCCGCGCTGCTCGCCATGTTGCCACACGCGGTGCTGGACCTGACGACGGTGGTCCTCACGCTCGCGACCGTCGTGGCCATCGTCGCGTGGCGCGTGAGTCCGCTGCCTGCGATGGCGGCCGGCGGAGCGATCGGCGCCGTGCTGAAAGCGCGGTAAACAGGAGACAGCCATGGAGCTCAAGGGACAGGTCGCCATCGTCACCGGCGCGGGGCGCGGCATCGGCCGCGCGACCGCACTCGAGCTTGCGCGTCAGGGCGCCGATGTCGTCATCGCCGAGCTGGACCAGGCGAGCGCCAAGCGCACGGCCGAGGAGGTGGGCGCGCTCGGGCGGCGCGCCGTCGTGGCGCCGACCGACGTCACCTCGCGCGTCGACCTGCGCGCCATGGTGGACCGCGCCCGCGCCGAGCTCGGGCGCATCGACATCCTCGTCAACAACGCCGGCATCTATCGCGCCGCCGCGTCCCTCGACGTCACCGAAGAGCACTGGGACGCGATCATGACCATCAACGCCAAGGCGGTGTTCTTCGCCAGCCAGGCCGTGCTGCCGACGATGATCGCGCAGAAGAGCGGCAGCATCGTCAGCCTGGCGTCCATGGCGGGCAAGATCGGCAGCAAGACCAACCTTCCCTACAATGCCAGCAAGGCCGCCGTCGTCAGCATGACCAAGAGCCTGGCCCTCGCCCACGCGGCAGACGGCATCCGGGTGAACTGCGTCTGCCCCGGCTTCGTCGAGACCGACATGTGGACGATGGTGTCGCGGGACCAGGGCAAGCTCCTGGGCATGACGGCGGAAGAGTTCACCCGCCAGCGCGCCGCGCAGGTGCCGCTGGGGCGCATGGAGAAGCCGGAAGACGTGGCGCACGTGGTCGCCTTCCTCGCGGGGCCGCGGTCGGGTTACATGACCGGCCAGGCCCTCAGCGTCGACGGCGGCCTCGTGATGCACTAAGCGCCGGCAGCCAGCTCCCTGCCGAGGGCGTCGGCCAGCCGGATGTACTGATCGGGCGTGTTGTAGAGCTGAGCGGAGATTCTGAGAAGACGCCGGGGCGCGGCGGGCCAGCGCATGATCGGCACCTCGATGCCCCAGCCGTCGAAGAGCCGCCCCTGGATCGGATCGCGGACCCGCCATCCGGTCTCCATCGTCGGACTGTCGGGCATGACCACGCTGGCAAGCGAGCCGAGCATCTGGTCGGGACACGGTGGTGGCGTGCCGGCGGCGGCGCAGAGAAGCCGGCGCGCCTCGAGCGCAAGCGCGCGGTTGCGCGCCATCAAGGCGGGCCACCCGCCCGGGACCAGCCCGCCAAGGTATTCGATCGCCTTCGGCACCGTCAGCCACGCCGTGGGATCCTGGGTGCCCGTCCAGTCGAACTCGAGGCGGAAGCGCGAGCGCCCCGGCCGCACGGCCGTCGCGCCGTGGCTGATCGTCAGCGGGTGGATGTCGGCCTGGCGGTCACGACGCACCCAGAGAAACGCCGAGCCCTTCGGCGCGCAGAGCCACTTGTGACAGTTGGCGCTGTAGTAGGTCGCCCCCAGCGCGCGGAGGTCGAGCGGGATCATTCCGGGCGCATGCGCGCCGTCCACCAGCGTCTCGACGCCGCGGCGCGCGAGCTCGGCGACGAGCCGCTCGATGGGCAGGATCAGCCCGGTGGGGCTCGTGATGTGGTCGAGGAGCGCCAGGCGCGTGCGCGGCGTCACCTTCGCCAGGACGGCGTCCACGACCGCATCAGGAGAGGCGACGGGGAACGGGACGACGGCGACGTTGACCCGCGCGCCGGACCGGCCGGCGACGTAGTCCAGCGTGTTCCGGCAGGCGGCATAGGCGTGGTCCGTCGTGAGCAGCTCGTCGCCGGACGAGAGCGTGAGCGACCGGAGCACGGCGTTGACGCCGGACGTCGCATTGGTGATGAAGGCGAAATCGTCTGGATCGGCGCCGACGAAGGTGGCAAGCGCCTCGCGCGCGGTGTCGAGGCGCCCGTCCAGCTCGCGCCCCAGGAAGCGCACCGGCTCGGCCTCCATCTCGGCGCGGAGCGCAGCCTGGTGGCGGAGGACCTCGGTCGGGCACGCGCCGAACGAGCCGTGATTCAGGAACGCGACGCCGCGATCGAGCGGCCAGAGGGCCGCCAACTCCCCGGGGCTCGTCACACCGCGTGGGCCGTGAACTTCGGCAGCACGTCCTTGCCGAGCCTGGCGATCTGTTCCAGCATCGCGTCCTTGGGCATGCCCATGCTGTTGCTCAGGTGCACATACTCGAGGCCGGGAAACTTCTCCTCGAGCGATCGCAGGTAGGCGATCAGCTCCTCGGGCGGGCCGGCGAACCAGGCGCCGACCTTCATGTAGTCCTCGACGGTCGGGACGCCGGCGGCGCTCCAGCCGCCGCGGCGCGTGGACGCCTCGAGCTGCGCCGGCGTGATCCCCGGCACGAAGCCCAGCGGGCCGAACATCTTGACGTGCTCCTCGTACCACGGCGTGATCTCGCGGACGGCCCGCTCGCGCGAATCCGCCAGGTGGTAGAAGATGCCGAGGCTCAGGCCTTCTCCCAAGGTGTAGTTGAGCCCGGCGCGCTCGGCGGCCTCCTGATAAGCATAGATCGACTTCTCCGCCATCGTCGCCGCGCCGCCGCCGATCAGCCCCTTGATGCGGTGCTTCATCATGAAGTCGAGGCCGCGGGCGCCGGCGCTCACGACCGGCTGCCAGCATTCGACCGGCTGGCGAAGCGGCCGCGGGACGAGGGTGATCTCCTTCAGCTCGTAGCCGCGATACGGCACGGCGGGCGGCAGGGTGTAGTGCTTGCCCTGATGCGAGAAGGACTCCGAGCGAAACGCCTTCATGACAATGTCCACCTGCTCCTCGAAGAGATCGCGGTTGGCCTCGGCGTCGAGCATCGGCGCGCCGAACGTCTCGACCTCGCGCGTGTGGTACCCGCGGCCCACGCCAAAGACGGTGCGCCCACCCGTAAGGACGTCCGCGGTGGCGAAGTCTTCCGCCAGCCTGAGCGGGTGCCACATGGGAGCGATGTTGAACCCGCAGCCGATGCGCAGGTACCTAGTCAGATGCGCCAGGTGGACGGCAACCATCATGATGTTGGGAATGCACTCGTAGCCCTCGTGCTGGAAATGATGCTCGGCCAGCCAAAGGGTGTGGTACCCGTGCTCGTCCATGCAGCGCGCGATGGCCTCGGCCTTCTCGAAGACGGAGACGAGGTGCTCGTTCGGATAGCGACGCTCGTTGGCGGGCGTGGCCAGCTGGCCCATGTCGCCGAGATCGATGTGGCCCGCGTAGACGTTCGAAAACTTGGTGATCATCTCGGTGTCCTCTCTCCTCGCCCCTATGGCCCTTCGTCGGCCACAGAGGGCAGCGACCGCGGCGGAAACCGGCGGCCCGGGAAGCGCGCGAGCGCCGCTTCGTCCAACTCGATGCCGAGACCGGGGTCCTGGGGGACGGTGATGTAGCCGTCGCGCACCGCGAAACCTGGGCGCGCGATCTCGCGCCCCCGGGCCTCGAAGTTCACGAAGTACTCGGTGATGAGAAAGTTCGGGATGGCGGCCGAGACCTGGAGCGTCGCGGCGAGCCCCACCGTGGTGCTGTTGTAGTTGTGGGGCGCGACCGTCACGAACGAGGGCTCGGCCATCTGGGCGATCGCGCGGAGCTCCAGGATGCCGCCGCAGTTGCAGACATCGGGATTGATGATGTCCGCGGCGCGCAGCTCGAAGACGCGGCGGAACTCCGCGCGCGTGTACAGCTCTTCTCCGGTCACGACGGGAATGCGGATCTGCCGGCGGCACTCGGCCAGCGATTCCAAATTTGTTGAGGAGACGGGCTCCTCGTACCAGAACGGCCGGAAGGGCTCCATGGCGCGGGCGACGCGGATTGCGTGCATGGGCGCCAGCCGGCGGTGCACCTCGATCAGGAGATCCACCTCAGGCCCGACGGCCTCGCGCACGGCGGCCACCGTGGCCACGGCCTGCTCTTCGGTCTCGCGCGAGACGTGCGTGCGCCAGGGACCTGGAAACGGGTCGAACTTGAGCGCGGTGAACCCGCGGCCGACCGTCTCGCGCGCCCGCGCCGCGTAGTCGGCGGGCGACTTGCCGTGGCCGTACCAGCCGTTGGCGTACACGCGGATGCGCTCGCGGCACGGCCCGCCCAGCAGCGCGTGCACCGGGACACCATGGCGCTTGCCGGCGATGTCCCACAGCGCCTGCTCGAGCCCGCTGACCGCGCTCCAGAAATCCATCGCCCCGCGCTTGGCCGCGAAGTCGTTGTACGCCATGTGGACGAAGTGCGTGATGTGCGAGGCGTCGCGTCCGACCAGGTAACGGGCGAGCGCTTCGACATGGGCGACGATGCTCGCGTCACGATCCGCCTGGGTGTAGCACTCGCCCCATCCGTGCAGACCCGCCTCCGTCTCGACCTTGACGAAGAGCAGGTTTTTGCCGCCGCCGAGGTCGGTCAGAAACGGCATAACTCCTGTGACACGCATGACCGGGACTCTACCAGAATCTGGCAGCCGTGATACGATTCGGCGCGATTCGAGATTCCGCACTTGAAGAGGAGAGGGGCATCCATGAACGAGGGGGCGCAGGCGGGGAGCGAGGGCGCGCTGGCGGGCATCCGCATTTTGGACCTGACGCAATTCGAGGCCGGCACGTCGTGCACGCAGCTCCTGGGCTGGCTCGGCGCCGACATCATCAAGATCGAGCCCATCGGCGGCGAGCAGTCGCGCCGGAACCGCCAGGAGGTGCCTGGGCTCGACGCGATGTTCTTCCTGCTCTTCAACGCCAACAAGCGCAGCGTCACGATCGACCTCAAGCATCCTGACGGCCGCGCGCTCTTTCTCTCGATGGCAGAGCGCGCGGACGTGGTCGTCGAGAACTTCGCGCCCGGCCTGATGGAGCGGCTGGGGCTCGGCTGGGACGCGCTGTGCGCCGTCAACCCGCGGATCATCTTCGCGCGGTTGAAGGGCTTCGGGCTCTCGGGGCCGTACCACGAATACAAGAGCTTCGACATGATCGCCCAGGCGACAGGCGGCGTGATGAGCGTCACCGGCTTCGCGGATCGCGAGCCCGTGCTCTGCGGCGCCAATATCGGCGACAGCGGGGCCGGCGTGCACATGGCGGCCGGCATCATGGCCGCGCATATCGAGCGGACGCGGACCGGCAAGGGCCAGGTCGTCGAGGTGTCGATGCAGGAGGCGGTGGCCAACCTGATGCGCCAGCGCTACGTCGCCCACTACCGCGACGGCAGGCCGACCGGGCGCCGGGGAAACAACGCGCCGCCGGGCGCCGTCCCGGACGGCCTCTACGCGTGCGCGCCAGGGGGACCGAACGACTACGTGTACATCTACGTGCAGCCGATGAACCAGGGCATGTGGTCCGACTTTGCCCGCGCCATCGGCCGCGAGGATCTCCTCAGCGACCCCCGCTGCGTGGACGCGCCGACGCGCTGGCAGCACGTCGACGCGCTCAATGAGATCGCGCGGGCGTGGACGGGCGCGCGCTCGAAGCAGGAGGTGATGGCCACGCTCGCCAAGGCCGGCGTGCCGTGCGGCGCCGTCCTGGACACGGCCGAGGTGCTGGACGACCCGCACCTGAACGCCCGCGACGCCATCGTGACGATCGACCATCCCACCCGGGGGCGGTTCCGTGTCCCCGGCTGTCCGATACGGCTGTCAGCCTCGGAGCCAGTGACCACACCCCCGCCGCTCGCCGGACAGCACACCGACGAAGTGCTGGGAGAGGTACTCGGTCTGTCGCCGGCCGGCGTGGCTGACCTGAGGACGCGCGGCGTCGTCTGAGTCGGCGCCCGCCTCGCTCTCCCCTCACCCTACCCTCTCCCCTCAGGGGAGAGGGATTCGATGGTGTATCATCCGCCAGATGAGCACGCTGACAACGACGTCAGTTCACGCATCCGTCCGCGGCAAATTGATGGCCACGCTGTTCGTGGCGCAGGTCTGCGGGAGCACCGGGCAGTCGATCGGGATGGCGGTCGGCAGCATCGTGGCGGCCAGCATCACCGGGACGAATACCTGGTCGGGCCTGCCGATCGCCGTCGGCGCGCTCGGAACAGCCCTCGCGAGCTGGCCGCTGGCCCGCCTGATGGCCCGTTCGGGGCGCCGGCCGGGTCTGGCGCTGGGCTATGGCCTCGCCGTCATCGGTTCTCTCCTCGCCATGATGGGCGTGGGCGTCGGCAGTTTCTGGCTGCTGCTCGGCGGGATGGCGCTCTTCGGGATCGCGAGCACCTCCAACCTCCTCGCCCGGTACGCCGCCGCCGACGTCACGTCGCCCGCGCAGCGCGGCCGGGCGATGGGGCTGATCGTGTGGGGCTCGACGATCGGCTCGATCATCGGGCCGAACCTGATGGCCCCGGCCCTGCGCCTCGGCGCGCTTCTCGGGGTCTCGTCGGTCGCGAGCGCGTTCCTCATCGCCGTGGGCAGTTACGCGCTCGCGTCGCTCCTGATCGAGGTGTTCCTGCGGCCCGATCCGCTGGCGATCGCGCGCCACAGCCAGGAGATCGCCGACGCGGGCCGTCCCGCCGGCCCGGCCCGCCGGCTGGGCGCGATCCTCGGAGATGTGCGCGTGCAGATCGCGCTGGCGACGCTCTCGATCAGCCAGTTCGTGATGATCAGCACGACCTCCACGTCACCCCTCTACCTCCACGACCAGGGGCATCACGTGCAGACGATCGGGCTGGCCGTGTCCTTTCACCTGGCCGGCATGTATGTCACGTCGCCGCTGTCGGGCTGGCTGTGCGACCGCTTCGGACGGCTGCTGATGATCGGCGCCGGCGCCGTGATCCTGATCGTCGCCGTCCTGCTGGCGGGACTCGCCCCGGGTACCGACCGCGTCCTGGTCATCCTCGCGCTCTTCCTGAACGGCGTGGGCTGGAATCTCGCGTTCGTGGCCGGGAGCGCGCTGCTGACCGACGCGCTGACGCCGGCGGAGCGGCCGTCGATCCAGGGCTTCGCCGACCTCTTCATGGGCTTGATGGGCGCCCTCGGATCCGCCGCCGGCGGGATGATCCTCGGCGTGTGGGGCTTCGCCATTCTCAACGCGGTGGGCGGCGCGCTGGCGCTCGGCCCGCTCGCGGTCACGCTGTTCCGCCGCCCGGCCCTCTACCCGCTCGCCACGAGGGAAAGCTGACATGACAAACCAGAATCCCCACGCGTTCCGCATCCGCCCGGGCATGCGTCGCGGGCTTCGCTCCGAGATTCCCCTCCCCACCCGGCTCGTCTCCAACGAAGAGTTCCCGCCCCTGCCGCAGACGGCCGCACAGCGGGCGGTCGAGGACAGAATCCTCGCCGAGGCGGGGCGCCTGGCGCCGCGGCTCGGGTTGAGTCGGCGCGATTTCTTGCGACAAAGCGGCGGCATCGCGACATCACTCCTGGCCATGAACGCGGTCTTCGGCCGGTTCTTCGACGTGCTGCCGGTCGAGGCGGCCGATCCGGGCGCGTTCAAGGAGCGCACGGGCGATCCCTTCTTCATCCTCGACGTGCAGCTCCACTACGTAGGCGCCGGGTACGACCCCGGCAATGCGGAGGCGGGAAGGAAGGGCGCAGTCACGAAGCAGGCGCTCCTCGGGCTGCGCCGGCAGTCGCGGCGCTTGAACCCGAAGCTCGCGTCCGACCACGGCACGCTCGCCGATCTCTCGTGGGAGAATCTCGTCAAGGAAGTGTTCCTGGACAGCGAGACGGCGATCGGCCTCATCTCGACCCCGCCCGGACCCTATCCCGAGGAGGCGGTGGTGCCGCCGAAGGAGATGACGCATATCCGCGACGAGATCAATCGCGTGACGCAGTCGCGCCGCATGCTGGCCCACGGCCTCATCACTCCCCAGCTCGGCCAGGCCGATCTCGACTTCATGGACCAGCAGGCCTCCACGCTCAAAGTGGACGCGTGGAAGGGATATACCGGAGCCGCTCCCAAGGGTTTCGATCGTGGGTGGTTCGTCGACGACGAGAAGATCGCCTACCCCATGCTCGAGCGGGCGCGCAAGCTCGGCGTGCGGCGCGTGTGTCTGCACAAGGGCCTGCCGCTCGGGCCCGTCGCGGACTACAACCACCCGCGCGACCTGATCAAGGCGGCCAGGGATTTCCCCGACATCGACTTCATCGCATACCATGCCGGGCTGCTCGGCGTGTTCTCGACGAATCAGTCCGCCGAAGTGCCGTGGACCAGCGAGTTCTGCCGGATGAAGCAGAAGGAGCCGGGCCTCAAGAACATCTACATGGAGCTGGGATCGACATTCGGGCAGCTCGCCACGACCAATCCCACCGCCTGCGCCCATCTGCTGGGCCAGGTCATCGCCGCTTTCGGCGCCGATCACGTGCTGTGGGGCACGGACTCCATCTGGTACGGCACGCCGCAGTGGCAGATCGAGGCATTCCGGCGCTTCGACATCCCCGACGCGCTGGTGGAGAAGCACGGGTATGCCCCGCTCACTCGCCCGGTCAAAGAACAGATCTTCGGGCTCAACGCGGCCCGTCTCTTCAACGTCGACCTGAACGCCAAACGCAACGACATCCCGAAGGACTACCTGAGTCGGATGAAGATGAGCTATCTCGAGGAGGGGCCCGACCCGAGCCACCGCTGGTATGGATGGGTCACGGGATGACGAGTTCGGGATTGAGTGGGAAGCTCGATAGGCCGGGTGGCGCCCTCCACTACGAGATCATCGACGTGACGGCGCCGTGGGCGGCCGACGCGCCGCTGATCGTGTTCCATCACGGCGTCGGCGCCACCGCGGATATCTGGGCCGAGTGGCTGCCGGCTCTCGTGGATCGCTACCGCATCGCGCGGTTCGACACGCTGGGCTTCGGCCGCTCCGCCGTGCCCGGGCCGGGCTTCGCCTGGTCGCTCGACGGGCTCGCCGACGACGTGCTGGCCGTCGCGCGGACGGCCGGCGCCGACCGTTTCCACCTGGTGGGAGAATCGCTGGGCGGCACAGTCGCGCTCCATCTCGCCAGCCGACATCCAGAGGTCGTGCGGAGCGTCACCGTCTCGAATGCCTCGCATCGTGGAGGCTCGATACAGCGCGCTCGGGAATGGCGCGCGTTCATCGGTGCGCGGGGCATGATCGCGTGGGGCGAGATGATGACGCCGCTCCGACTCGACCGCGCGCATGTGCCCGAGGCGAAGTACCGCTGGTTCGAGCGCGCGCAGGCGGAGGCATCGGCCGACAGCGTCCTCGACCTGGCCGATCTGCTCATCGGCACCGATCTCACGGCCGAGCTCGGCGCCATCCGCGCTCCCGCGCTGCTCCTGGCGCCCGACCAGAGCCCGTTCGTGCCCCTCGCGGTCATGGAAGACATGCACGCGCGCATACCAGGATCGGAGCTCCAGGTCTTCCCCGGCGCCCGGCACGGCCTCCCCTGCTCGCATGGAGAGGCGTGCGGGCGCGCTCTGCGGGCCTTCCTCGACCGCCGCGGCTAGCGGATGGCGACCGGGGCGACGGACACTTCGTAATCAGGGCGTGGTGGCACGCCGGGCCCCTTCCTCGCGGGCGTAGAGACGCAGGACGGCAACGGCGAGCCCCATGATCACCGGCCCCACGATCAAACCCGAAAGCCCCAGGACTTCCAGGCCGCCGAAGAGCGCGACGAAGGTCAGCAAGGCCGGCATGGCCGCGTCGCCTACCAGGCGAGGCCGGATCACATAGTCGCTGAACCCCACGACGATCAGCGCGCCCCAGACCAGCTCGACGATGGCCTTGGCCGGATGCCCACTCGCGAAGAGATAGAGCCCGGCGGGGATCCAGACCAGGAGCGTGCCGACGGCGGGCACCAGCGAGGCGAGCGCCGTCGCGACGCCGAAGAAGATCGCCTGTGGCACGCCGGTCATCCAGAAGCCGATGGTGGCGAGCACGCCCTGTGCGAGCCCGGTCAGCACCGTCCCGGACAGGGTCATGTGTCCCACACGCCGGAACTCGTCGAGCAGCATCCGCGTGTACTCGGGGCGAAGCGGCGAAACGACGACGAGCGCCGAGACCATGCGCGGCCAGTACCGCAAGACCACGTGCATGGCCAGCAGCGCGAAGAAGAGACCGAGGAGAGCAATGAAGGTGCCCGACGCGAGGGAGCCCGCTATGCCGGCCGATCGTGACGCGACCTCGCCGGCGCCGGCCTCCAGACGCGCTGTCAGGCTCGCGGCGGAGATGCCGAAGCGCTCGAGCCACCCTGTCACCACATCCACCCACACTGTCAGCGCTCCGCCGGGGCGCAGCTCCTCGCGGACGGTATTCGCGAGCCCCACCGCCCGCGTGACGAAGAGCGACACGAAGCCCGCCAGGGCGCCCACGATGACCACCGCCGAGGCCATCACGGTCGTGAGCGATGCGACGAAGGGGCGCCCGGTGCGCCGCACGAGATACGCGTAGATTGGCTGGAGCGTGAATGCCATCAGCACTCCGAGCAGCAGCCCCGTGACGAATGGGAGCACGAGCCAGGTGAGGGCCACCAGGGCCCCGACCGCGAGCCATCCGAGCGCCTGCCGCTCGTTCACCGCATCATGCTCGGCAGCCAGAGCGAGATCCAGGGAAACGCGACCAAAATCGCGAGACGCAGCACGTCGGCCCACATGAAGGGCAGCACGCCGCTGAAGACGGTCCCGGTGCTCACCTCGGGCAGGAGCGTCTTGAGCACGAACATGTTCATCCCGACCGGCGGGCTGATCAGGCCGATCTCGACCACGCACACGATGATGATGCCGAACCAGATGGGGTCGAACCCCAGCTGGACGATCACCGGGAAGAACACCGGGATCGTAAGCAGGATCATCGACAGCTCCTCCATCGCCGTGCCGAGCACCACATAGACCACGCAGATCGCCGCCACCACCATCGTCGGGCTCAGATTGAAGCGCGTCACCCACCCCTTGAGGTCCGCCGGCATGGTCGTGATATTGACGAACTCCGCGAAGATCAGCGCGCCGATCAGGATCACGAACAGCATGGACGTCGTGCGGGCGCACTCGAGGAGCGAGGCGTAGAGCGTCCGCCAGGTGAGCGCGCGTCGCCACAGGGCGAACACCATGGCCCCGAAGGCGCCCATGGCCGCGCCCTCGGTGGCGGTGAAGAAGCCCACGTAGATGCCGCCCATCACGAAGATGAACAGCACCGCCACCGCCCACACGTCCTTGAGCGCGAGCAGGCGCTCGTGCCATGTCGAGTGTTCGCCCGGCGGGCCCGAGGCCGGATCGCGCCAGGTCATGTATTGGACGGCGCCGCAGAGCAGGAAGGCGCCGAGAATGCCGGGCAGGATCCCGGCCGCGAACAGCTTGCCGATATTCGTCTCGGTGAAGACACCGTAGATCACCATAATGGTGGACGGCGGGATCATGATGCCGAGCGTGCCGCCGCCGGCGACAACGCCCGCCGCGAGCCGGTCCGAGTAGCCGAAGCGCTTCATGGACGGGTACGCCACCTTCGCGAAGGTCGCCGCGGTGGCGATCGAGGAGCCGCAGATCCCGCCGAAGCCGGCGGACGCCCACACGGTCGCCATGGCCAGCCCCCCGCGCAGATGGCCGATGAAGGTGTACGCGGCGCGGAACAGCTCCTGCGACATGCCCGCGCGCGTGACGAAGTTGCCCATCAGGATGAAGAGCGGCACCACCGACAGCGTGTAGTTGCGCCCCGTCTCGTAGATCTTGGTCTGCACCATGGCGGAGGCCACGAGCCAGTTCCAGTCGCGCATGTAGGCGTAGCCGATGATGCCGACGATGCCCATGCAGTACGCGATGGGGATGCGCAGGAAGGCGAGCGCCATCATCGCGGTGAGGCCGACGAGGCCCTCGATCATCGGCGGACTTCACTCATCGACGGACTCCCCTTATCGACGCTCAAGCACTTTGTAGAGGTGGATCAGGCCCGCCAGCCCGATCGAGACCGCCATGAAGTAGACGAAGGGGCCGTAGACGATGCGCAGGACGTCGGTGGCGTCACGGTAGGCCCAGATCCGGTCGGCCTTGATCCAGACCTGCCAGGCGAGCAGGAACATGATCGCCGCGCATACCCCCTGCACGAGGCCCTCGAGCGCTCGCTGCGCGCGCGAGGGGAGCAGGCGGTCGATGAAATCCATGAGGGCGTGCTCGTCGGTGAACGACACGAGGGGCAGGCCGGCGAAGATCAGCACCAGCAGCATCAGCTCGGTCACTTCGAAGGCGCCCCGGACCGGGCGGCTGAAGATGTACCGCGCCACCACGTCCACGAAGGTGAGGAGCATCATGGCGAGGAGAATGACGGAAGCGACGACGCCGAGAAGCGCCTCGACGCGCCGCTCCCATTTCGCCGCGGGAGCGGTCACTGGTTAGCCGCGGGAGCGGTCACTGGCCGGCGGCGACCTTCTTCAGCTCCGCGCGGAACTCGGCGAGGATCTTGGCGGCCTCCACGCCCTTGGCACTGGCCTTCTTGATCCAGTCGTCGACGATGGGGGCGGAGCGCTTCTGCACCTCGGCGACGAACGCCGGGTTGGCGTTGACGATCTTGACGCCGGACTTCTTCAGCGCCTCCAGGCCCTTCTTGTCGGCGTCGTCCCACGACGCCCCCGCGAGGCGCGCGATGTGCTCGCCGGAGAGCTTCTCGATCGCGGCCTGGTCCTCCTTCGACAGCTTGTTCCACTTCTCCTCGTTCATGAAGAACCCGAACGACGAGCTGTACATCCCGCCAGGGAACAGCGTCGCCTGCTCGAGGACGGTGTCGAGCTTGAAGGACACGATCGACTCGAGCGGGAAGAACACGCCGTCGGCGACACCCGACTGCAACAGCTCGTAGGACTCGGGCGCGGGCTTCACGAAGGCGGATGTGCCGAGCGCCTTCGCCACTGCCTCGGCGATGCCGCCGCCGGTGCGGATCTTCAAGCCCTGGATGTCGTTGATGCCCGAGACCGGGCGCTTGGTGAACATCTGGCCCGGGCCGTGCGTGAACACGCCCAGAAGCTTCACGCCCTTGTACTCGTCGACCTTGGCGAAGTACTTCCAGTAGATGCGCGAGTAGGCGACCGAGTTGACGAGCGCGGTCTCGCCGGCGCCCGGCAGCTCCGCCAGGAGCGGCAGGATGTGCCGCGCCGGCGTGTAGCTCGCAGTGACGTACGAGAGGTCCACGAGGCCGTCCCTGACCGCGTCGAAGGTGCCGGGCGGCGCCGACGGGTGCTTGGGCAGCATCGTGAACTTGACGCGGCCGTTGGTGGCCTTCTCGACCTCGGTCGCCCAGCCCTGCAGCACGACGCTCGTCAGGTGGTGCTGGGGCGACACCCAGGAGGACATCGTGAGCGTGGTCTGGGCGAGCGCGGGCTGGGCGGCGGCGATGACGCCGACGGCCAGAGCGGCGAGTACGATTCTCCCGACGTTGGGCATGTGCTCCTCCTCTGTACGGGTGGGACGATGGCCTGGCGGCGGGTAGTCTATCGTATGCGCGGCGGCCCCGGACGGGCTAAAATAGGCTACCCATCGAACCTGCGAACAACGGAGGACGTCATGGCGAAGATCAAGCACATCGCGCTGTCGACCCAGGACCCGGAGAAGACCGCGCGCTTCTACACCGACGTGTTCGGCATGAAGCAGATCGGGCGGGTCGATCATCCGGCCGTGAGCGGCTACTTTCTCACCGACGGCGACCTCAACCTGGCCGTCCTCAAGTTCAAGAACGATGCGGTGGCGGGAGTCGAGCGAGGCAAGGACTTCTACGGTATCCACCACATCGGCTTCAAGGTGGACAGCCTGGAGGCGATCGCCGAACGGCTGGCCGCCGCCGGCTCCGAGCGCCGCGACGACGTCAACGAAGCGCTCGGCGTCGGGCAGAGCAGTCAGCGCCACGCCAACGTCGAGGTGAAGTACAGCGGCCCGGACGGGGTCATGCTCGACGTCTCTGAGACGGGCTGGGTCGGCTCCTCGGACTTCCGGCCATAGCCAGCCGCGAACATAGGAGACCACACCATGACCAATCCATCGGCGGCTTCGCACGTCTACGTCGGCGCGGCGCGGTCCAGCTCAAAGACGCTCGGGGGGATCTTCCGGCGCGCGGACGGCGACGACCGCTGGACGCAGCTGACCAAGGGCCTGCCCGAGGTAACCCAGGTCCAGGCGATCACCATCCACCCGACGAACCCGGACGTCGTCTATCTCGGCACCCGGAGCGGCCCCTACCGGAGCACGGACCGCGGGGAGCATTGGGAGCGGCTCGGCTTCCCCGATGACGGCGCCGAAGTCTGGTCCATCCTCGTGCATCCGACCAATCCCCGCATCCTGTACGCCGGCACCTCGCCCGTCGGCGTGTACCGGAGCGACGACGGTGGGGACACCTGGCGGCGGCTTCCGAAGGCCGCGCAGCCCGAGCGCGTCAAGATGAAGTCGTTCGTCTGCCGCGTGATGCGCCTCGTGGCGGATCCCGCCCGGCCCGAGGAGCTGTACGCGGCGCTCGAAGTCGGCGGCGTCATGCGGAGCCTCGACGCCGGCGAGACGTGGGATGACTGCAGCTCGGACCTGCTCAAGCTCGCCGAGCTGCCGCATCTCAAGAGCACGATCGACAGCGACAGCCACCTGGAAGGCATGCTCGACGGCCACGCGGTGTGCGTGAGCGCCGCGCGGCCCGGCACCGTGTTCCTGGCGGTCCGCATGGGCCTGTTCCAGAGCGCCGACCGCGGCGCGAGCTGGCAGAACATGGACATCGGCCGCTTCTCGCCGCTCACGTACAGCCGTGACATCCTGGTGTCGCCGCACGATCCGCGCGACCTGTACGCCTGCCTGAGCCCCGCGGCGCGAAGCGTGGACGGGTCGCTCTACCGCAGCCGTGACGTCGGCGAGACCTGGACGCGCTTCGACCACGGCGTCAAGGCCGGGAGCACCATGATGGCGGTGGCGCTGCACAGGGCCGATCCCAACCAGGTCTACTGCGTCAGCCGCGGCGGGCAGGTCTTCGGCACCCAGGACGGCGGCCGTACGTGGTCCGAGCAGCACCTGCCCGACGGCGTCCAGGACGTCTTCACGGTCGCCTGCGGTTGACCGTCAAGGGAAAGGAGGCTTCCATGCCCGCGCTCAGATCCGTTGCCTACGTGCTGCTCGCCGGGCTCCTCGCAGGGTGCTCGCTCTACGGTACCGACTATCGCCTCTGGCACAAGGCAAACGCATCGAACATGGAGATGAAGAGCGCCCTGTCCGCGTGCGGCCCGGAGTCGCGTGTGGGATCAGTCGAGGGCAACACCGACCCGCGCACGTACTTCGAAGGGCCGGTGACGCCGGAGCAAACCAGCGCGAATCGCCTCTTTCAACGCTGCATGGTAAGCCGAGGGTGGTGGGCGCTCCAGCCTCCACTCTGAGAGGAGCCTCTACGCGTTAGGCCCCGAAATCCTTTAGCGCCTTGAGGACCTCGTCCGCGCTCAGCAGATCGAGCGAGTTGTCCATGACCTTCACGAATCTGACCGTGCCGGTCTTGTCGATGATGAAGAACGCCCGCTTCGCGTATCGGTAGACCGGGCTGTCCTCCTTCGTCACCATCGCGCCGTACGCGGGGAGCATCTGGCGCCGGAAATCCGACAGGAGCAGCTGCCTGCTGCCGTTCTCCTTCCGCCACGCGTTGAGAGCGAGGAAGTGATCCGTGCTGACGCCCACGACCTGGGCGCCCGCGGCTTCGAACTGCGGCAGGGCCGCCTCGAAGCCGTTCAGTTCCTTCGTTCAGGTGGGGGTAAACGCCGCGATGAATGTGTAGAGGACCACGGGCCCTTTGGCCGTCAGGTCGGAGAGCTTGATCGGCTTGCCCTCAGGCCCCATGAGCGCGAAGTCGGGCGCCTTCTCTCCAACCTCGAGCGCTCCGGCCGCGCCCGCAACGACCAAGGCGAGCAGCGCGCCGGCAAGAACACCCAAGATCAGTGACCGTTTCGTGGGCATCATCGTGTCCTCCCGCTGGGAGTATAGCGCACGGCCGCGGGAAGTTCACGCATCGCCCCACTCACGCCGGACTTTGGCGCGGTCGAAGCCGATGGACTCCAGCGAGCGTAGGATCATGCCGAGGTGCTTCTTGCTGAGGTCCTTGGAGCCGTGACCCGGCACCGTCACCTTGCACGTGCCGAGCACGAACTGCTTATGGCTTGTCTTGCCCGCAGGAACCTGCGCGAAGTTGTTGCGGATGAGCCACTTCTCCAAGTCCATTCGGGTCATCGCGTCATCTGCTCTGGAACCTGTTGCTCCAACCGGTCAGGGCGCCGGTCAGTCCTCGCCCCCGTCGTCCTGCCACGGATCCCCTGACAAGGGCACCGGAAAGCCATAGTCGTAGCGCGCGGTTCGAGGCGTTGTAGCTGCCAGCGACCCTACCGCTATTGGATGATCCCGCGGCCCAAAGACGAACGGCTCACGCATCGGCCGGCGCGTGAGCGCACCCCCCGGCCGGCCGACGGCTCGGGGTTGCGCCGCCTGTAACGCGCCAACCTGCGCGGCCTTGCGAATCGGCACGCCCTCGAGGAAGACACCAACCGCCGGGTCCGCGTACACGCCGAAGGCGTCCACCAGTGTTCCTCGAACGCCGCTGTGGCTTTCGATCGCGTAGACGATTGCCATGTCGTCCGGATCCGAAACACCCTCGAATCGATGGTAGGCTCGGATCACCAGCTCGGCCGCGTTGAATGTCTTCCCGCTATCGAGCGCCAGAAGTTTGCCGGCCTTCATTTGGAAGTGCTCGCGGAAGCCCGAACGCGCCAGATCGTCGACCGCGCTCGCCAGTGTCATGTATCCCGTCTGCGCCATGATCAGCCTCGCCTTCATCTGTAATCATACGCCCGGTATCGAGTGGCGGAGGCCGGCTGATCATCAGCTGACCGGCTGCACGAGGCGCGGCCCTTCGTTCCCGGGCGATGACACGAGCGTCGATACCGGGTACCCCTCCATGAGCGAAGCGGGCAGCGGGCGGAGGCACGGCAGCACCGTGGCCGGGTCGGTTACGCGCGCGTCGGTCCAGCGGACCTCGTCGTCCCGCTCGAGGATCACCGGCATCCGGTTGTGAATCGCGGCCACGAGGTCGTTGGGCGTGGTCGTGATGATGGTGCACGTCGCCGGCGCGGCGGCCTGGGCGTCCGCGGGAGTGCAGAGCCCGGCGAACGCGAACACGCCCCCACCCTTGAGCCGCAGATAGTATGGCTGCTTGCGCCTCTGGCCGGGCACAGCCTTCCACTCGTAGAAGCCGTCGGCCGGCACGAGACAGCGGTGGTGCTTCACGGCAGCCTGGAACATGCGGCTCGTGGCGATGGTCTCCGCCTTCGCGTTGATGGGGGCGAGCTTGCTGGTCTGCATCCAGACGGGATGGAAGCCCCACGTGGCCATGACGAGCTGGCGGCCGCCATTGTGGGCGACCACGATCTGCACCGACTGTGACGGGGCGACGTTGTAGCGCGGCGTTAGGTCTTCGAGGTCGGTGTCCTCGACGGTAATGCCGAACCGGAGGGCCAGCTCGTCGAACGCCGCGGTCTGAGTGTAGCGGCCACACATGGCACGTATTCTACTCGCCCGGCAGCTCGGCGGCCGTCTCTGCTAGACTCGCGGCCAGCCTGAATCATCAAGCGGCGGCGGCGCTCAGTTCGGCGCGGCGCACGATGATGTCGTCCCGGGATGTGCGGCAAACGCATCTCTCGCTGCGGCCGGTACCTCCCGCAGGAACGGCGTCTTCGTGAAGGCCGACTCGACCAGGGCTCGATTGGCGGCCACGCTGTAATCGACGAAAGCCGCGCCCACGTCACCCGCGCCCCCGGCGGTCACGTCGAGCATCTTGACCGGCGTGCCGCAGGAGAAGTCGAAGCCGGCCAAGGCGAAACGCCGGATCGCCCGATTGCCATCGGTTCTGAAATGGACCTCGCCGGCGCTGAGGTTGTAGACGATGCTCCACCGCGTGAAGTACGGCTGCGCGACCGCGGCCAAGATCTCGAAGCCGCGGGCAATCGGGTCTACGTTGCCTCCGCCCGCCAGCATGGCGGCGCGCACAAACCGATCGAGCGAAGACGCGGTCGGGGGCACCTCGCCTTTGCTCTTGGCTCTTTCGAAGGTGGCGACCGAGTCGGCGTAGGTCGAGTTGGCCAGCGCCCGGACCGGCATGGCCGCGCCACGATGGACGACGAGCTTACCGTCGAGGAACTCGATCGCCGCCGCGTCGCCGGTAGCATCCGTGACCAGATAGTGGATGGTCGCTGCCCGGCTCATCGGCCGCACGGTCTCGGCGTTGGCCAGGACCTCCGCCACACTGGCGTGACGGTCGAGGTTGTACTGGGTCCACTCGAGGACGCCGATCACCGGGCGAGTGTCGGCGGGAGGGTACTTGGTCTCGTCGAGCCACATCTGGGAGACCATCAGACCTTTCTCGTTGACTCCCGTCGTCGGGTTGTCGCGGCCGAACTGATTGAAGGTAACACTGCCGTACGTGGCAACCCAGGTTGCGCCCTGAGTCCGGAGCGCGCTGATCTTCCTCGTGCCGCGCTTGTTGACCAGGACGAGCCCTTCGGGTGGATACCAATCATAGTTGTACGCGACGACGGCCTTCTCCTTTTCGAGGAGACAGACGGTGGTGCAGGACAGCGCAGGCGTGGCGACCAGCGCGGCGAGGCCGAGGCCCAAGAGTATGCAGACGTGGCGCCTGATCATGTTCTCCGTACCTCCTCTACTGGGGTCGGTGGTAAAGATCCGCCTACGCGATCATGTTGTCAACGACAATAGGACGAACAATCCCTTCAGGAGGCTCGACGATGAGGGACGCGTGGTTCGCCGGCGCTGGCATCGTCTTTGGTTGGCTGATGAGCAAGGCCTGGAGCGACCCGGGATGCCAGATAGGAATGGTCATCTTCCTGGTCACGACCGCTGTTCTGACGCTTGCATTTGCCTTGGCCGTCGTCGGTCACGGGAGAGGGCCGCGTGGCCCGGGCGGCGACGAGGATGATGATAAAGACCAATAGCTTACAATCAGCGCCGTGGACACCCCAGCGCGAGACTTCCGCCGGTTCGACGAGGACGACGACTCCGCCTTCTACTCGTTCCCGCGGCGGGTCGTCCACATCGACGACGGCGCCATTGCAGCTCTCACGC
>DASYVT010000200.1 GCA_035936835.1 Candidatus Methylomirabilota bacterium
ATCCCGGGCGTGGGCTGCGTGGTCTCGCCGCGGGGCTCACAGGGCTGGCTGCAGCATGGACATCCGAGCGTGGTCGCCCCCGGCAAGCGGCCGCGGCTCACGCCCGCGCCGTCCATGGTGCTCCGCGACGGCCGCGCGTTCATGCCCTTCGGAACTCCCGGAGGTGACGTCCAACAGCAGGCGATGCTCCAGGTGTTCCTGAACATCACGGCCCACGGCATGGCGCCGCAGCAGGCCGTCGAGGCGCCGCGCGTCGCCACGCGGAGCTTCCCCGACTCCTTTTGGCCCCACGCGCATGCGCCGGGGCTCCTCGAGGCCGAGAAGCGCTTGGGCTCCGAAACGCGCGCCGCGCTGGCCGGCCTCGGACACCGCATGGCCGACTGGTCTGAGTGGGACTGGCGCGCGGGGGCCGTCTGCTGCGTGGTCGCCGGCGCCGACGGCATCCTCATGGCGGGCGCGGATCCGCGCCGCGGCGCCCACGCCATCGGTTGGTAGTTCCCCCAGGAAATCCTCGACCTCGAAACCGAGGCTGGGGTCTTGAATTAGTACATGAGCCCTTGGACCTTCTCGCAGCTCCCCGGCAGCTGGCGGCGGCATGTAGCATTTCAAGACACCACGGCTCTGGACACGAAACCGGAGAGCCTCATTGCTGGTTCTCTTTCCTGGAGCATCCGGGCGGATGCTTCTGCAAGGGAAGGTTTAGCCTCTAACCAAGCTACGGGAGGGATATCCATGTACAACCCGCTCAGCCGCAGGGAAGTCTTGAAATTCGGCGCCTTCACCACCGTGGGCGGGGTCCTCACGCCCGGGATCTCGATGGCCCAGGCCGTCATCACCGACTCCAAGGGCATCGTCGCCCGGGACATCCAGCTGACCGTCGGTGGCACAGCGATCCCGGCCTACGACGCCCGCCCCGAGAGGGTCGGGCGCTATCCGATCGTGGTCGTGATCTCGGGCTTTACGGGCAACAGCGAGCACAACAAAGACGTCGTGCGCCGCTTCGCGCAGGCCGGTTTCTACGCCATCGCGCCCGAGCTCTATCACCGCGAGGGCGGCATGCAGGGAAAGACTTTCCAGGAGATGGGCCAGATATCCGGCAAGGTCACTCGGGCTCAGTACCTGGGGGACATCCGCGCTGCGGCCGACTACGCCAAGCAGCAGCCGTGGGCGCGGGCGGATCGCGTGGGCGTGACGGGCTTCTGTGGCGGCGGGGCTCTGACGCTCCACTTCGCCTCCGAGTACCCAGGCGTCGCGGCTGCCGTGCCGTGGTACGGTCACCTCAAACGCACGTTCTCCGACGCACCCGGCGTGGACGCCTTCAGTCTCGCGGACAAGCTCACGATGCCGGTGCTGGGGTTCTACGGCGAGGCGGACGCGGGCATCCCGGCTGATGACGTCAAGCGCTTCGAGGCCGAGCTCAAGAAGCGCAACCCTGCGGACGAGTTCGTGCTCTACCCAGGCGCGCCGCACGCTTTCTTCTCCGACGACCGGCCGCAGGTCTACAAGAAGGCGGCGGCGGAGGACGCCTGGAAGCGGTGCGTGGCGTTCTTCGACAAGTACCTTCAGGCGTAGCGCCGGTGGGCGTCTGAGGAGTGGCGCAGCCGCTTGACCTTGCCCGACTCTCCGGCCGTGAAGACGTGCAGCTTTCCGTCGGCCGCTGCGAGCCACACCGGTGTCGCCACTTTGATCCCGCTTTTGCGGAAGGTCGCGAGGCTCAGGTAGCGATGGCGATCGAACGCGGCGAGGTCGGTCAACGCGGCCGTGCCTAGCTGGCGGGGACTGGAGCGCCCCTCGGGGCGGAGCGCTGGCTCGGGCGGGCGCTGAGCGGGACCTCCTTGATGAGGAGGGAAAGGCCGGACGCGACGAAGGCGAGCACCGCCGCCGACAGGAAGGCCCAGGAGTAGGAGCCGGTCGCGTCGAAGATGGCGCCGCCGGCCCAGGCGCCGATGGCCGAGCCGACCTGGTGGGAGAAGAAGATCCAGCCGGAGAGCGTCCCCACCGAGAACCGGCCGAAGATGTTCGCGGTCATCGTCGTCGTGGGAGGCACCGTCGAGATGTAGTTGAGCCCGAAGATCGCCGCGAAGATGTGGAGCGACGGCACGTTCCAGACGTAGAGCAGGAAGATGAGCGACAACCCGCGCACGCAGTAGTAGAAGGCGAGCGGCCCCTTCCTCCCGAAGCGGTCACAGATCCAGCCGGAGAGCACCGTGCCCACGATGTTCATGGCGCCCATGAGGCCGAGCGCCTGGGCGGCGTGCATTTCCGAGAAGCCGTGCTCCGCCGCGTGCGGCACGAGATGGGTCAGCACGAGACCATTCGTCGTGTAGCCGCAGACGAAGAAGGTGGAGGCGAGGAGTTAGAACGCCGGCACCTGCATGGCTTCGGAGACCGGCACGCGCCGTTCGTCCGTCACCCCGCCGAACGCCGCGCCGCTCGCCGTGCC
>DASYVT010000201.1 GCA_035936835.1 Candidatus Methylomirabilota bacterium
GCCGGTCGCCGCCCAGCACGCCGCCGCATGGGTTCAGGAGGAAGAGCGTCGCGGCGCCCGTGCCGTCCAGGTCCACGGGCTCGAGCGCCTGGAGCGGTAGCGTGAAGCGGCGGCCGGTGAGGACGGTGCGCCCGGAACGAAGCTCGAAGGCGAGACCGAGGAACCCGTCGCGGCCGGTGCGGCCGGACGGCGTCGCCTCAGGACTCGAAGAGGAGCTCGCGCCGGATCCAGTCCACCACGAGGTCGGCGCCGGTTCCGTCCCGGAGGTTCGTGAAGACAAAGGGCCGGTCTCCCCTCATCCGCTTGGAGTCCCGCTCCATCACGGAGAGATCAGCGCCGACGTAGGGCGCCAGGTCGATCTTGTTGATGACGAGCAGATCCGAGCGGGTGATAGCGGGGCCGCCCTTCCGCGGGATCTTGTCCCCCTCCGCGACGTCGATGACGTAGATCGTCGCGTCCACCAGCTCGGGGCTGAAGGTCGCCGCCAGGTTGTCGCCGCCGCTCTCCACGAAGAGGATCTCGAGCTCCGGGAAGCGCCCGAGCAGCTGGTGGACCGCTTCGAGGTTGACCGAGGCGTCCTCGCGGATCGCCGTGTGCGGGCAGCCGCCCGTCTCGACGCCCAGGACCCGCTCCTGCGGCAGGACGCCGCGCCGGATCAGGAACTGGGCATCTTCCTGCGTGTAGATGTCGTTGGTGATCACGGCCAGGTCGTAGTTGTCGCGCAGTCTCACGCAGAGCGATTCGACGAGGGCCGTCTTGCCGGACCCGACAGGCCCGCCGACGCCGATCCGCAAGGGGCGCGGGATCTTGGGGTCCCCACTCATGACCGGAAGAGCCTCATCTCGAGCGAGGCGTGCCGAATGCCTGCGATCTCGATTCCGGGCGCGAAGCTCCAGAGATCGCCCGCGTCGCGCGCCGCGGCCTCTCGCGCCACGCGCTCGATGACCGGATGGAGGCCCCACAGCACGCGCTGCCCCTCCATCTGGCCCATGGAAAGGAGCCGGAGCGCCGCGCCGACCAGCAGCGCCGTCGTCGAGTAGAGATACGCGGTCGCCGCCCACTCGGGCTCCCAGCCCAGCGCCGCAGCGGCGAGCCCATAGGCAACGGCGTGGTGCCCCGGGGCGAGCCCCTTGTCTACGTCGGCAGCGTAGCGAGTGAGCCGCGTCTCACCGGTCAGCGCGGCCGCTACCCGGAGCGTCTGGCGCCCCATCTGCCGGCTGCCCTCCCGGAACTCCTTCACCGGCTTCATCGCTTCGAGCGTGGCGTCGATCTCCCGGCAGGCCTGGAGGTCTTCTCGCGCCGCAGCCCTCAGCGCTCCCACAGCCGCGGTGGCGTCGCAGGGCCCGGCCGAGCCCTCGATCTGGGCGACGAGAAAGCGCTCGAGGTCCTCGCGTCCTCGCACGAGGCCAGCCTGGCAATACGTCTCGAGCCCGAAGGAATGGGCGTAGCCGCCAGTCGGGAAGGCGCTGTCGGCGAAGTGCAGGAATGACAGCAACTCCAATCCAATCGGACGCTCAGTCATGGTGGTGATGGGTCGGCGCGTGAGAGTGGCCGTCCAGCGCGCTCGTGCCGTGCTCGTGAGAATGCCCGCCGCCGAGCGGGGCGAAGACCGCCGCGCGGCGCTTCCAGACGACGCCGAGCCGGGTCAAGAGCTGCTCCATGGCCGTGTCGTCGGGCACGAGCAGATCATCACCCGAGATCGCCACCGGAAAGTGGCGGTTGCCGACGTCGAACGCGACACGGATCGCCTCGTTTCTGTCCTTGGGCGTCACGGTCAACACGGGCTCGGGCTTGCCTTCGACCTCGAGATACCAGTCGGCTTCGACCGCCACCACGTCGCCGGGCCGGAGCAGGGAGCCCGTCGGCAGCGCCAGCGCCACCTCCCTGCCCTGGGTCGTCACGATGCGCTTTCGCGTCCAGCGCCGTTCCTCCCAGGTCAGGCAGAGCGTGTCGCGTTCCTTCCCTTCGAGGGCGGAAGGGTCCACGTGCAGGTGCGGCTCGGTGATCACCACCATGACTAAAACAGGTAATACCGCTGAGCCATCGGCAGGACGTGCGCGGGCTCGCAGGTCAAGAGCTGACCGTCGGCGCGCACCTCGTAGGTCTCCGCGTCCACTTCGATCTTTGGGCAGTAGCTGTTGTTGACCATGTCGGCCTTCCGGAGACCGCGACACCGGCTCACCGCGGAGACCATCTTCCGCAGGCCGAGCCGCGACGGCACACCGTCCTCGAGCGCCGCCTTGGACACGAAGGTCATGGACGTGGAGAACACCGCGCCGCCGTAGGAGGCGAACATGGGCCGGTAGCGCACCGGCTGGGGTGTCGGGATCGAGGCGCTGGGATCGCCCATGGCCGCCGTCACGATGAAGCCGCTCTTCAGGACGAGCTCGGGCTTGACGCCGAAGAAGGCCGGCTTCCAGATGACGAG
>DASYVT010000202.1 GCA_035936835.1 Candidatus Methylomirabilota bacterium
ATGCCCTTGAGGATCTCGCGCTTGGGCGGGACGATCTTTCGCAGGTCCTTCATCGTGAAAATGAATTGGTGGGCCATAGGGTCTGGATTATACCGGGCGCCCCGTGGTTTTCATTGACAAACCGCTTCGGCCCCTCTATAAACGGGCCCCAACCCATGCATCCCCTGGGGCAATGACGCCACCTCCGAACTCGTCCATCCTGGCCGTCCGGGACGTCACCATGCGCTTCGGCGGCATCGTGGCGCTCGACGACGTGTCCTTCGACATGACGGCCGGCCAGATCGTGGGCCTGATCGGCCCGAACGGCGCCGGCAAGACCACGCTCTTCAACTGCCTCGGGCGGCTGTACACCCCCCAGCAGGGCGACATCCTCTTCGAGGGGCAGTCCATCATCAGCGCCCCGACGCATCACATCGCCGAGCTCGGCATCGGCCGCACGTTCCAGAACCTTGCCCTCTTCCCGACCATGAGCGTCCTCGACAACGTGCTGGTGGGCGTCCACAGCCGGACGCGCAGCGACTTCGCCAGCAACGCCCTCAAGCTACCCTGGGTCGGGCGCGAGGAGCGGGAGGCGCGCGAGGCCGCCCGCGAGCTGATCGCCTTCCTCGATCTCGAGGAGGTGGCCGGGCACCCGGCCGCGGGGCTGCCCTTCGGCACCCTCAAGCGCGTGGAGCTGGCGAGGGCGCTGGCCAACCGGCCCAAGCTCCTGCTCCTGGACGAGCCCGCGAGCGGCCTCAACCACGAGGAGGTGGCGGTGCTCGGCGCTCTCGTGCGCGCCATCCGCGACGAGCGCCGGGTGACGGTCCTGCTGGTGGAGCACCACATGAGCCTCGTTATGCAGGTTTCGGACAAGGTGGTCGTGCTCGACTTCGGCAGGAAGATCGCCGAGGGCTCGCCGGCCGAGATCCAGCGCAATTCAGAGGTGATCAAGGCGTACCTCGGGAGTGAGAACTGATGGGGGAGCGAGAACTGATGGGGGAGCGACACTAGTGCCCGCCCTGCTCGAGGCCGAGAACCTGGAGGCGCAGTACGGGTGGACCAAGGTCCTCCACGGCCTCGGCTTCGCCGTGGAGTCGGGCGGCATCACCGCCATCCTCGGCGCCAACGGCGCCGGCAAGACGACCACGCTCCGCGCCGTGTGCGGCATGGTGAAGACCGCGGGCGAGATCCGGTTCGAGGGGCAGCGCATCGACGGCAAGGCGACCGAGGACATCGTCAGGCTCGGCATCGCTCACACGCCGGAGGGCCGCGGCACCTTTATGGACCTCACGGTGGAAGAGAACCTGCGGCTGGGCGCCTACGTGCGCAAGGACCGGGGCGCCATCGCCGGTGACTTCGACCGCATCTTCCAGTACTTCCCCGTCCTCGGGCAGCGCCAACGGCAGCAGGCGGGCACGCTTTCTGGCGGCGAGCAGCAGATGCTGGCGGTGGCGCGCGCGCTCATGTCGCGGCCGCGCCTGCTGCTGCTCGACGAGCCCTCGCTCGGCCTGGCGCCGCTCGTCACGCGCGAGATCTTTCGCATCGTGCGCGCCATCAACAAGGAGGAGGGCGTCTCCGTGCTGCTGGTCGAGCAGAACGCCGCGATGGCGCTCGA